>JAZLBN010000028.1:0-25061 GCA_045613725.1 Candidatus Gastranaerophilaceae bacterium | reverse complement strand
ACCATTAATATCTCCATATATTTCAGATTTGAATACTCGTAATGTTTTAGATTTATCAAAGTTTGGTATTTTATTAATATTACTTGTTGATGTTGGATTAATATCATTTATTTTGATTCCTGGAATAGTATTAAATAAGGTGTTCAAAGATGAGTTTCCAATTTTACCAAGTATTGTTGAGAAATTTTTAGATAGACTACCATAAACTTCCATATTTGCAATGAGAGATGCTATGTTATAGCTTCCTGTAAGATAGAGATTCAAATCATTTCCACTTGAAAATATTTCAATATTTTCGGCAATACCATCTTTTACAGTTATTTCACCATTAATTGACTCAAAATGTCCGGTTTTAAGAGGTGTAATCAAATCTACAATACCATTAATAGATAATCCAGTAACTCCACCAGTTATTAAATTTCCAGCTTTTAATAAGTATTCTAAAGAACCTAATTTAGGCATTCTACCATCTGTAACATTGAATGAACCGTGACCGGAAAGAGACTTTACACAATCCACGCTAGATAAACCAGAGCAACTTGCTTCTAAATTTCCTGTTACTGTTCCATACATCTGACCAGACATATCAAAGAAGTTTTCTGCAATGATACTAGCATCTGCGTTTTCAATGCTCATTTTTCCCTTTGTTTCCAGTTTGTTTAAATCATGGCTAACGCTACCATTTACTGTTCCATTTGCTATATTGAAAATATAGTCATTAATTCTAAATACTTGATCATCACCTAATGTCATATTAGCTTTAAAATCTGTAGCATTTGCTTTTTTTATTAAGACATTGTCTGCATAAATATCCGCATTTTTGATTTTTAACATTCCTGGTTTTAGCATCAAGTTATTTGTATTAACCTGATTTGTTCGGGTATTATCAGCTTCTAAATCATTAAGTGCTTGTGATATTACATTAAGATTCAATGCATCCATTTTAATATTGATATTTTCTACTTCAATAGGTGAGGATACCTTATTCGCTACTTTTATTTTTGCTAATATATCATTTGTTAAAACTATGGCTTTTGTATCCATATTGATAAAATCTTCTTTGAAAGCAATAAGAACATCTCGTACTGTAGAATCCAATATTGGAATATCAACACTTGTAATATTTAACAACCCTAAAATATATGGAGCTGTAGATGTTCCATTGATAACTAAATCAGATGTGAATACCCCCTGTTTAATTGTAGGTTTTTTAAATATTACATTAAATATTTTAGCATTTGTTGGGTTCTCTGTTTTAATATGAATATCTTTAAAGCCAAGTACATTATCTTTTAATAATGTTACTTCTCCAGATGCAACAAGTTGTGTTTGAGAAGATGTTTTCTTATTTTGAGAACTAATTATTTGATCATATTTTAAAGAATTTAGTTTTATTTTATCAGGAGAAACCGTAACATCAGAAGATATTGTTACTGGATTTGTTGTAATTTCTTCTGAGTTTTGAGTACCTGTTGGGGCTCCTGCTAATGTTGCTCCCATATAATATATTGAAGAATTTTCACCAATATTGAGTGATGATTTTGCATTTAGAGCTTTTACATCACCTTGTAATTTTGAGTTAAAATTGATATCACCTTTTATTTTTACAGGATAAACTGATTGAGAATTATAAAATCTATCAAAGAAGGATTGAGTAAACTTTGATGATAATGATAAATTTAACTCAGGATTATCACTCAAAGCATTTAATACTTTACCGTTGATAAATACTGGCATAGTACTTACTTGAGAATTTATTCTATCTAAGTATAATGTAGTACCACGCATATTTACTTTTCCGTTTAATATATTTATATGAGCGTTATATGGTTTATAGTCAAATGAGGTACCTTTTAAATCTGTATTTGCATAAATGTCATTGTTTTTTATTGTTCCATTTATATCAATATTACCTTTAAGATTAACCAAATTATTCACTTGTTCTGCAATATTTTGCGGTAACTTGATTTGATCTTTTATAAGATTTATAGAACTTACATCAAAATTTTTAAAATTAAAAACTGCTTCAGATATACTAAATTCTTCTTTATCTAAATCTTTTGCGGTAAATGATAAATTAGCAGGATAACCATTAAATAATCCATTTAACATTGAAGATTTCAATAAGCCATCTTTAATAGTAAAAGTTCCGTCATTTATCTTAATAGGATTATCAGTTGTCATATTTGATAGAAGTTTTCCATCAACGAGTAACTTATTGTAATCAATTTGTCCTTCTTCAGCCAAACCTTTATAAGCACCAACGAATGATGTATAAATTTTTCCAATTTCATTTTTGTATGGTAATAGCATATCCGGTTGTAATAAATCGAAGATATCAGACAATTGAGCTTTGTCACAATATGCTTTTAAGTCAATAATTGAATTAGAACCTGTACCAATTACATGAACTTTTGAATCTCTAACAAAACCTGTTACATCATAATCGGATTCTTGTTTGTCAAAGTTTACAACTCCATTGATTTTAGTGAATGGTAAAAAAGTATCTTGCATCAATGTACGAGCATTATGAAGTGTTACTGTTCCTTTTGAGAATAAATCTTCGTTAAATACCATCTCTTCTGCGTTTTTAGCAGTGCCATAAATATGCAAGTATACATCAGCGATACCATCAGCTTGTCCAAAAGGTTTAATAACTTTATCTACTTCATATAAAATTGGAGAATCTTGTATTACTTTTACAAGTTTTTTAATATCGTGTCCATTTGATGTGATATAAACATTTAAATTTCCCATAACATAGCAATCACCATGTACATCTATAGGTTTGCCATATAGGTATGCTTGCGTGGTCTTGAAGGTTGTTTTCTTGTCGTTAAATACAACTTCACCAATTCCGTTTTGGAGTTCCAAATGTTTTACATCTAAAAATGAAGCTTTTGCATCGAAGAATTTTACACTTCCCCAGATGTGTGGATCAACTTTTTTTCCTGCAGAACGGACATTAACTTGTCCGTATCCTGCAATTTTCATTAATGGCACAGGTCCAAGTTGGAATCTTAAAATTTCGTGTAAAGGATTTAATACCTCTTGAGCGGGTGCTAAAGGTACTGCGTTTGTACTTTTTACATTAAGTTCAGAATATTTGGAACCATCAATCCAAACTTTTCCATCTAGTGTAACATTTTGAGTTTTTGTAACAGGTGCAAATACTTTAATAAACATGTGCTTCCCTGTAAAATTCATATCTACGCTTACATTTTCCGGCGCATTTTTTACAGGATGAATAACATATGCATCACTAAGCTTTACGTTTCCAGTGACATTAGGACGATTTCCTTGACCTACAAATTTTAATTTACCTTCACCGTTTCCATATATAACATGTTCTTTCAATTTATATAGATCAAATTCCGGTAGAACCTTTGGGGACCAAGGGAAAATTGCGACAACATCCTCTAATCGAGTATCTTTAACTTCTGCATCTATATCGTATTTTGGGGATTTGTTGCCAATATCAAAAACCTTTCCTCTAATATTTAGATGAATATTATCCGAATCAAGTGAAACATTTTCGAAATTAACACCGTTATCTATAGTTTCAAAATTAATTCTTGCGGACAAATTGTTTGGATAAATTATAGATGAAGCTCTATCTTTACCTACTACTTTCAAATTATTAGTTGTTAATGTTGTTAAAATTTGTTTTTGTTTCTGTTTTTGTGGAATTGTGTCAGCTAAAAAATTAATTTTTCCACCTACTTGACTAATTTTACCTTGGGTTGCATAACTTACATAATCAGAAATTTGTGCCAAATCAAAATCGTAAATATTTGCTTTTATTTTAAATTTATCTTTGGTTAAAATTCCAATTGGTAATATAATATCGACATCTGCATTCATCTCAGAAGAGATATTGTCTACAGTTAAAATACTTTCTGTTGCAAATTTTATTCTTTTGTTTTCAATATATTTACCCTGTTGGAAATGTTTTCCATTTAATTGCACTTTTTTAGAATTCTTTTTGTCATCTAAATAAATAGAATATTCTCCAAGATTCATATCCATTTTGCTTAGAGTGAATTCTTTATTAGTGTCTTTTTGTTTTAAAGGGTATTGTCCTAACAAAAATTCAGAATCTTTTGTGAAAACAAAGAATGCTTCCTCTTTTGATGCGGTAAGTTTTGTAATTTCTATTTTTTTTGTGATAAGTGGAAGTAATCTTAATTTTAATTTTGGATTATCGATAGATAAAGCTTTAGAATTATCATCATTTAAAATCGATATATTATCACTTTCAATCCAAATAGAAGGGAAAAAACCCATAGTTAATTTAGGGGTACCAATATTAATTCTGTACCCAGTTTTTTCGTATACTGATTTTTCAATAGTAGCTTTATGAGATTTTATATTAACTGCAGCTGGAATACCCCAAGTATATAACCCACAAGTTATTACTGCGACTCCCAAAAATGTTGCAATTTTCCACTTCTTATTCATTATACTCATTATATTATAATCAATAAAATAAGTACAATAAATAAGAAGAATTATTTAGTATTTTTCACATAAAACTTGAAAATAAGCTTTTGGGTGATGACAGTTTGGACAATATTCAGGTGCAGATTTTGCTAAATAAATATAACCACAGTTTCTACAAAACCAAGATGTATCAATATCTTTTTCAAATATTGTTCCTTCTTTTAATTCTTTTAAAAGAGCCTTGTACCTTTTTGCGTGATGTTCTTCTGCGTGTGATATATTATGAAAAGTGTTTGCAATGGCATCAAATCCTTCTTCTTTTGCAATTTGTTCGGCTTCTTTATATAACACTTCATATTCCTCTATTTCGCCTGAAATTGCAGAATTTAGATTATCTTCAGTTGTACCAATCTCAAAAGGATAAAAACTATCAACGTGCCCTAACGGATTATTGCAAATATGTTTAAAAAAGAGTTTAGCATGTTCACATTCATTTTCTGCTGTTTCTTTAAAGATTGCTGAAATTTGTTCATAACCTTCTTTTTTCGCAATTGAAGCGTAGTAAGTATATCTATTTCTTGCCATAGATTCGCCGGCATATGCATTCATTAAATTTTGTTCTGTACGAGATCCTTTAAATTTTTCGCTCATATATTCCTCCTTCAATATTTAAACCTTAGTTTTTGTACATAAAAAATACAATTAGTTATAGGAGTAATTTTCGGGTAGAACATAAAATTTTTAACTCAAAACTTTTTGGTAATTATTTTTGATGAAAATTTCTTGATAATGTGATTATTATGATAGTTAGAAAAATTATGACAGATTTATTAAAGTACACAAAACAACTAGCCGAAAAAATTTCATATTATAACGCAATAGTAGATTTCACTGAAGAAAGTCACTGGTTCAATCCTTTCTATGGACAATCTGAAATTACTGTAATCTGGATTGAAAATCCTGAAGATAGTAATTGGAATTATTCGTAATTAAGTATGTTTTTTAGCTCGGATTCAACTAAATCAAAAACACTATTCCAATCACAGTTACTATTTTGATGAAAAATTTTTACGCTATCGTACCAATCACATTTACTTAAATCCGTATGCCAACGCCAGTTATAAATGTGAGGCAGTAAAACCCAACAGTTTTTCTGCATAGCCCCAGCTAAGTGTACCAATGAAGTGTCATTTGAAATAATTAAATCCATATTTTCTATTGCACCAGCAGTATCTGAAAAATTTGAAAACGTAGAACCTAAATCTGTAATTTCGTAGTTACTTTTTATTTTCTCTATTTCTTCAGACCCCTCAAATGTTTGAAATGAATAAAATTGAGTATTTGGTAATTTTAGTAATCGGTAAAAATCTTCTACATTTAAAACTCTTTCCGTATCATAGTGAGTATTTCCTTGCCATTTTATACCAATTTTAAACTTATTATTTTGGCAAAATTTTTCTTTATAATATTTAACTTTTGCAGGATTAGCTTTAATGTAGTTATTATTGTGATTAACAAATATATCATCTTTTTTACATCCTAAAACCAAAGGAACGCTTAAAAACGGTATATGATAATCAAATTTCAATTCATTTTCTGAATCAAAAATTTCTAAAACTTCTGCACCGTAAGAATTTTCTCTAAAAAGAGATGCTAATTCTTTTTGAGGTTTTATAATAACTTTTTTACACATTGATGTAAGTATTGGCATGTATCTATAAAACATTAGTACATCTCCAAAACCTGCTTCATAATATGTGTATAAGGTTTTTTCTCTTAAATCTTCACCTTTCCAAATAGGTTTTTCTTTCATAAGGTTGGGGTAAGTTTTTTCTTGAGAAACTATTGCACTTTGTTTGCATAGTCTAGCTTCAAAACAAGGTAATCCTTTTTCGTAATTTTTTGTTTGCATATAAGCAAGTGATAAATAATACACAGATTCAAAGTCATTTGGTTGTATTTCTAATGCTTTTTCATAATATTCGATTGCTTTATTTGCGTTATTTTCATTCATTGCTAAATATGCAAGATTAAAGTATGATTCGTAACCCTTTGAATTTATTTTTAAAGAGTTTTCATAATTCTCTTTTGCTTTAGAAATGTTATTTATCCCTTTATAAGACATTGCTAAATTAAAGTAATTTTCGTAAGTTTCATTATGCTTGAGTAAGTCTTCATATAAATTTATTGCAATATTAAAATCCCCTTTTTCAAGGTATAATCTTGCTAAATTTTCAACATAATATAATCGTGGATTTAGCGAAATTGCCTTTTTTATACAAAGTTCAGCTTCTAAAAAATCTTTTATTTGACAATATAAAACCCCTAACAAATCCCAGACTTCAGCATTTTTGGGTTCTTTTTGTAGGACTTTTAAATAGATATCTCTGGCTTTGGTAAGATTACCACTTTTGTGTATTTCAAAGGCTTTTTTTAATTCTTCTGATTGCAAAACCATACAGACCTCTTTTATTAGATTTTGATTCCAAAAATTTCAAATATTTTATTTATACCAAATACGTTATACTGTAAAATTAAACCTATTATTGTACTTACAATAATCATTAGGCTAAGGATTAAAGCTGTATCTTTTTTATCATTATTGTGTTTAAGTAGCACAATTACTCCTAAACCTCCGGCAGAAGATAATCCCGCAATTAATGTTCCGAAAGTGATTGTATGTTTTATGTATAAAATGGTCAACATTACTGATATTGCACAATTTGGTATTAAACCTATTAACGCACCCATAAACGGCTGAATCGGGGAGTTCATTAGGCAGTACTTAGCTAAGTTTTCTTCTGTTCCTGTTTGGTGAAGTAAGAAACTTAATCCAATTGATATTGCTAAAATGAATAAAAAGATATTGAACGTATGTTTAACTGGATGCAACCAAAAATTTTTACTTTTAATTGCATCTGAAAGCTTATGATGACAACAACCTTTTGAGTGTTTTAAGGATGTTGATTCAGTAGATGGCTCTTTTGCCTTATAAGAAATTAATAAATCAACCAAATATCCAACAATTATAGCAATGAGTATTTTTAATATAAGAATAGGAAGTATTAAATAAACCTTATCTGGATTGGATATTAAAATTGGAATTGCCTCATCTGATGTAGCAAAATAAACTGCTAATAATGTACCTCTGCTCAAAATTCTTCTTGTATAAAGAGTACTTGCGATTACGGAAAATCCGCACTGAGGTATTGATGCAAAAATACTTCCAAATAATGGACCTATTTTTTTCATAAAAAACACAAATAGGTGTCTTTTTTGGGTAAAAAATTGCTCAAAAATCTCAATCAGAATAAAAAGAACAAATAAAAACGGAACTAAACTTAAACTTTCAACTAAAGGTTCCTTTACAAACTCAGGAATAAAATCCATAGGTTCAATAATATGTTCTGGTATATGATTTAAATCATGTAAAATAGACAATAATGATTGAGAAATTTGTTGCATAAATCGTAATTACCTCACAAAGTAATTTTGTATAGCTGATACTATATGAATGTTAAAATGAACAATCAAGCCAGTACCAATACCTGCTAAAAGAAGAATTATAGTAATAAATCCATTATCTTTACTGTGAGGTTTGTGTTTAGCTAATGTAATTAATGCCAATCCTGTAGTTGTTACCAAACCTGCAAGTAATGTTGGGAAACTAATTAATCCTTTTACAAAAGCTAACGCCAAGAATATAGAAGTCACACTGTTTGGAATTAGACCAAATACCGCACCTGCAAGGATTTGATAAGGTGAGTCTATCAGTATAAGTGATGCCAAATTTTCTGCACTTCCAAACCAATTTATTGCACAGTTTAAGAATATTAAAGTTAAAAATGTAAACATAAAAGTATTAAAAGTATGAGTAAATGGGTGTGTCCACCAATATGGTGGACGTGGATTTGTTGTTATATTATGATGACAACATCCAGGGTTATTCAAATCTGAGTTTACAGCATTACTCTCTTCAATTCTATCTTTACTAAATATAAATAGTAAGTCTACTGTGTAAGCTACAATAATACCAACAATAATTTTTATAACAACAATAGGTATTATATAGATAGCTTTACTCATATCTATAAACAATAAAGGTAAAGCATCATCTGAACAAGCAATTAAGAAGGCTAACAAAGTTCCTCTTGTTATCATTTTTCTAGAGTAATAAATACTTGCAATTACTGAATATCCACATTCTGGGATAGAAGAAACAATTGTTCCAAAAATTGCACCAAAACGCTTTGTTAAGTGGATAAAAAATCCAATATTTTTCAAGAAAAATCTTTCAAGAAGTTCTATTCCATAGTATAAAAAGTATAACCATGGAACAAAATTAATACTTGTAATTAATGCATCTTTTATATAATCCGGGACCAACGGAATACTATTGATTAACACTGTTGGTACACTTAATACTTCTTGAGCTCTTTGTATAAATAATTCAAACATAAAATTTCCTCTTTTTCTTAATTAAACTTATTTTAGCATAACTCGAAATAAGTTGTATCAAGTAATTAAATGATATATAAGTTCATACAAATTGAAGAAAATACAATTTTGTCATATACTAAAATCAATGAAAAATATACGTCAAACAAAGATTAATATACACAGAGACGCTTGGGTTGAAATAAATGTTTCAAACCTAGAAAATAACATTCGAGAAATAAAGAAAAATATTTCCAAAGATATAAAAATTTTAGGTGTTGTTAAAGCTGATGCATATGGTCACGGTTCAGTTATGCTTGCACCTATGATTTTAGCTAGTGGAATTGATATGCTTGGTGTTGCATCAATTGATGAAGGTGCAGATTTGCGCAATGCTGGTATAAATTGTGAGATTTTGGTCTTAGGAGCTGTACCTGTTTGGGCTGTAGAAAGTGCTGTCAAATACAATCTTACAATTTCGATTTTTTCTGAGGGACATATAAAAGCTTGTGAACACGCTTTTAAAAGAACAGGAATAAGACCGAAAGTTCATATCAAGATCGATACTGGCATGAATAGAATCGGGGTTGAAGCAGATAAAGCTATTAATTTTATAAAAGAAGTTCAGAAACTTGATTATATTGATTTGCAAGGTATATTTACTCATTTAGCCTCAGCTGAAGAACTCGACAAAACAAAAATTCAAATTGACAAATGGGAAGATATAATCAAAAATATCGACACGAAAGGATTGTTATTACACGTTTTAAATACAGCGGGAACTATCTGTTATAAAGGTATCACTTCAAACATGCAAAGAGTGGGAATATCATTATATGGTCTATATCCTGATTTGCCAAATATTGAAATTGATAAACCAAAATTAAAACAATTGATTTCTTTGAAAGGTAGAATTGTAAACATCCATGACGTAAAAGATGGTGAAGGAATAAGTTATAGTCATACATATACCGCAAAAGGAGATCGAACAATTGCGACTGTGCCTATTGGATATGCCGATGGGGTACCAAGGTTATTGTCAAACAAGATAAAAGGGGTATTGAACGGTGTCGAAGTTCCTCAAGTTGGTAATATAACTATGGATCAAATGATGTTTGATATTACCGGAGTAAATGCAACCTTAGGCGATGTAATAACTTTGCTTGATGAAAATCATTCGATAGATGTTTGGGCAAAAATTCTAGAAACTATAAATTACGAATTAACGTGCAGATTGAAAGTAAGATTGCCGAGGGTATATACTCGAGGTTAAAAAAGGGGGATATATGGAGAATTTTGATTTAGGAATAGTTGGAGGCGGTCCAGCTGGTTATACTGCGGCATTGCACGCAGCAAGCTTAGGTCAGAAAGTTATTCTTTTTGAAAAGGATTATATCGGAGGTGTTTGTTTAAATAAGGGTTGTATTCCAACAAAAAGTATTCTTCATTCTTCTGAATTATTTTACAAATTACAACATTGTAGTGACTGTGGAATTACCGTAGAGAATATTAATTTGGATTATTCTCAAGTGATTCAAAGAAAAAATCAAACAATTGAAAAATTAAGAAAAGGAATTGAATTAGCATTAAAGAATTCGAAAGTTACTGTAGTAAATGCAGAAGCAAAAGTTATCAATTCAAAAGAGATTGAAGCTGATAATACTTTATATACTTGTAATAAAATAATCTGTGCAACTGGTTCATCTCCTAGAGTTGTAAAAGGGTTAGAATTTGATCATAAATTCTTACTATCATCTGATGATATTCTAAATTTAGATACTTTACCAAAGAGTATTCTTATTGTTGGTTCTGGAGCTATTGGGATAGAGTGGGCAAGAATAATGTCTAATTTCGGAGTTGAAACAACTGTTGTAGAATTAGCACCTCACTTATTACCCCTAGCAGATACCGAAGTATCTAAACGAGTTGAGCGCATTTTCAAAGCTAGAAAAATAAAATTCTATACTGCTACTTCTATTGAGAAAATAGAAGACAAAAATATAACTCTTTCAAATGGTGAAACTATTGAAGTTGATAAAGTTCTTGTTGCAATTGGTAGAGTACCAAATGATGTCGAAAAACTTGAAGGTGTAAAATATATAGGAGATGCAACAGGAGAACTTCAATTAGCTCATTATGCAATAAAACAGGCAATTGAAGAAATAAAAGAAATACCTTATAGAAAAGATTTAACACCAAGTGTTGTATATGGTGCGCCTGAAATTGCTTGGGTTGGGAAAAGAGAACAAGATTTAGAAGTGGGTACGTATACAAAATCTCAAGTACTTATTTCTGCATTAGGTAAATCTCATTGTGATGGTGAAACTGAAGGGTTTATAAAGCTGTTAGCTCAAGACGGAAATATTGTAGGTGCCCATATTGTTTCCGCAGAAGCGTCTTCTTTACTACAGCAAGTTTTAATTGCAATGCAAAATGATATTTCAGTTGGAAAACTTGAAGAGGTATGTTTTGCTCATCCTACGTATTCAGAAGGGATTTTTGATGCATTATTTAAATTATAAATTCAAACATTTGTATAATTGATTTAATTAACTAATAAATATAAAATTCAAATATGGATAAATTGGCAGAAATAAAAAATTTAAAAGTTATATATCAAACTAAGAAAAATATTTTTGGACAAAATCAAATTGTACATGCTGTGAATGATGTTTCTTTTGATATAAAAAAGGGTGAAATTCTTGCAGTAGCTGGAGAATCAGGTTGCGGAAAATCAACTTTGGCAAAAGCAATAATGAAGCTTGTTGATGCAAAATCTGGCGAAATTAATATTGATGGACAAAACATATTACAAATTTCTTCTCAAAAAGAGTTAAAAAATATATACAAAAAAGTTCAAATGGTTTTCCAGAATCCTTTTTCGAGCCTTAATCCAAAAATGAGAATTGGCGAAATTTTAGAAGAATCATTAGTGATAAATACTCAATTAACAAAAGACGAAATTAAAAAAACTGTAAGAGAAAAAATTCAAAAAGTAGGTCTTGATGAAAGTTGCTTATCTCTTTATCCACATGAGTTTTCTGGTGGTCAAAGACAGAGAATTGCAATTGCAAGAGCTCTTATTTTAAATCCTGAATTCATTATCGCTGATGAACCTGTTAGTGCACTTGATGTTAGTATACAGGCACAAATTATTAATCTTTTAAAACAGTTGAAAGAAGATTTTAATCTTACTTTTTTATTTATTTCACACGATTTGAGTGTTATTAAATATTTGTCTGACAGAATTGTGATTATGTATCTTGGTGAAATTGTTGAAGTTGGTAAAACTGAAGAAATATTTGCGAATCCAAAACACCCATACACTCAAGCATTATTAAGCTCAGTTCCAGACTTGAATTCTCAGTTTACGAGAGAAAAAATTCAGCTAAAAGGAGAATTACCATCTCCGGAAAACTTACCATCAGGATGCAAATTCCATACAAGATGTCCATTTGTTATGGATGAATGCAAAATCAATAACCCAAGCTATATTGAATTTTCTCAAACTCATAAATGTAAATGCTTTTTGTATAATTAACTCTGTGTTATAATTAGATTATGGATAGAAAAGTAATTACAACTAATAGAAAAGCATTTCATGATTACCACATTTTTGATAAATTTGTGGCAGGCATAGTGTTGACTGGAACTGAGATAAAATCAATTCGTAAAAATGCAATAAATTTAAAAGATAGCTTTTGTAAAATAGAAGATAATGAAATATTCTTATACAATTGCCATATTTCACCATATGAACAAGGTAATAGATATAACCACAAAGCTGAACGTACAAGAAAACTTCTTCTAACAAAAAAAGAAATTCTTAAAATGCATTCAAAAATCAAAAAAGACGGATACACAATTGTTCCATTAGAAATATTTATATCAAGAGGATTTGCAAAAGTTGAAATTGGTTTGGCTAAAGGTAAAAAGCTTTATGATAAACGTGAAACCTTAGCTAAAAAAGATATTCAAAGAGATATTGATAGAAATTCAAAGTATTAATAAAAAAAGGCGGAGCCAACGGCTCCGCCTTTTTTTATGTTAAATCTATTTGTCACGATGACCGGTTTTCATTTTATGATCAATAACTGCAGTTTTTTGGTTTGCTTCTAACTTACCCATAACTACATTGTATGCTAGTACACAAGCTGCACCAACACCTGCAATTATTTTTCCAGCTTTACCAATGTGTTTTAATGGATGTTTTACAAGTTCAAGGAATCCTGGACCACCTTTTGTGAAAGCTTTTGGTAATGCTCTAAATACCCAAGCTCCACCAGCTAATACACCACCTGTTAATGCGCCGTAGATTAGACCTTTCATTGTAGAGCCTACCATTTTATCTGTTACTGAGAAAAACTTCCAAATATTTGCAATTTTTTCCTTAAATGTTGCTTTTTTCTTTGGTTCTTCTTTTTGTGTTTTATCTGCGTTTAAACCATTTCTTTCAAACATTTTTTTAGAATCTTCGTCTTTTTCAAAGATTACAGTAGGTTTTGCCCAACAACCAACTTCTGTCACTTTGCCATCTGGAGTAATTTCATACTCAATACCATCTATAACATTTTCACGCTTCATATGTATAAAATTACCTTCTGGTACATATTTTTTTATCCAATTAGGATCTTTTAATCGTGCTTTATATTGGTCTTGTTTTGATAATTCTTGAGTTGGATTTCCAATTACTTTGATAACTGGAACTTCTGTTTTAGCTTCGTTTTCATTTCCAAATGGAACAGAATTAAAACTATTTGTTTTAAATGATACCGTATTTACTAAACCTACTTTCATATAACACACTCCTTGTTTGTTTTATGAAAACACTAAAAATAATAATTTTGCTACCACGATACAATTTGTTACATTCCGAATAACGACAATTGCGGAACATCATCATTATTATCCACTATTTTCTTGCGAGATGCAAGGTTATTTGAATAATCTTTTTGCATTCTTAACATTAGTTCTTCTGATCTTTTAATCACACCATTCGGTAAACCTGCCATTTTTGCAACTTGAATACCATAACTTTTACTTGCTCCACCCTGTACAATTTTACGTAAAAATTCAATTTCACCATTTTGTTCAGAAATTGTTATTCTATAATTTTTAATTTGAGGATATGTTTTTGTCATTACATTTAATTCGTGGTAATGAGTAGCAAAAATACAACGAGCTTTAATTTTTGTGGCAATATACTCAGCAACAGACCAAGCGATTGCAACACCATCATATGTGCTTGTTCCTCGTCCTATTTCGTCTAAAAGTATAAAACTTTTATCAGTTGCAGAGTTTAGGATGAATGACGTTTCAACCATTTCAACCATAAATGTAGATTGCCCCAAAGTTAAATCATCACTTGCACCAACTCTTGTGAATATTTTATCTGCAATACCTATTTTTGCGTAATCTGCAGGAACCCACGATCCAATTTGAGCTAAGATAAGGATTAATGCATTTTGACGCATATAGGTTGATTTACCAGCCATGTTAGGACCAGTTAAAATCATGAATTGAGTTGCATCAGTTGATTTTGATTTTAACTGCAAATCGTTCGCAACATATTCACCAAGCGGTAATATTTTTTCTAAAACAGCGTGTCTACCATTTTTTACTATAAAATCATCAGATTCATCAATTTCAGGTTTACAATAATTGTTTTCAACTGCAATTTGAGCTAAAGAGTTTAGTACGTCGGCTTTAGCTACACAATCAGCTATTTCTCTTATTTTTGAAACGAACTCTTTTGAATATTCTCTAAAATCTGTGAACAATTTATATTCAAGCTCTGTTGATTTAAATTTTGCTGATAATACATCATCTTCGTGTTTTTTTAGTTCATCTGTTATGTATCTTTCAGCGTTAGATAATGTTTGTTTACGAATGTATGTATCTGGAACTTGGTTTAAAAATGAATTTGTAACTTCGATAAAGTAGCCAAAAACCTTATTATAACCAATTTTAAGATTTTTGATCCCTGTACGTTCTTTTTCCTGTTCTTCAAAATTTTTAAGCCAATTTTCACCACCTGTTAGTAAATCTCTGAAGTAATCTAGTTCTCCACTAACACCTTCTTTTATGATTCCTCCTTCTTTTAATAAAATAGGAGGGTTATCAACTAAAGTGTTTTCAATCATCTGAGCATAATCTTCAATAAGTTCTCTATATTCTTTAATATTTGAAAACATATCGTATTCTAAATCTTCGCTTGCTTCAAATAATGCCGGCAACATATTTAGTGATAATTTTAAACTTACAAAATCTTTAGGACTAGCAGAACCATTACTCATTCTTGTCGCAAGGCGTTGAATGTCGTAAATTTTTTCAAGGTTTTCAGATAATGAAAAACGGATATAATCTTTTTGAACCAATTCAGATATCGAGTTTTGTCTTGATAAAATTTCAGAAACATTTTTTAATGGTTGGCAAATCCAATTTTTTAAAAGTCTTGCGCCCATATTTGTTTTAGTTTTATCAATAGCCCAAAGTAATGAGCCATATTTATTTTTTTCTCTTAGAGTTTCTACCAGTTCTAAATTTTTTCTTGTTGAAGCATCTAGAATCATATATTCAGAAAGTTCATATACTTCAACTCTATCAAATTTTGGCATGTTGCCTTTTTGAGTTTCCCAGATATATGCAAGTAATGCGCCAGATGCTCTAAATCCTAATTTACATTTTGAGTATCCAAAACTTTCCAAGCTTTGAGTTTGAAAAACTGTTTTTAGATTATTTTCGGCAAAAGTTGTTTCGAATACTGATGCTGGAATTTTAGAACAATTATATTTTTTTATAATTTCTTCAGGTAGATTTATGATCTCATCTGGTACAATTTGGAATGGTTTAATGTCTTGTTTTAAACTTGGAGCAACAATTTCTGAAGGATTCAATCTTGCAAGTTCCGCCATAATTAAGTTTAGTGGAGCTTGAGTTGTTTTAAATTCACCTGTAGAAATATCCGTATACGAAAATCCAAAGTTCTCACTTTTTTCATCTTTATAAATAGCGCAAATATAATTATTAGAATTTTGCTGTAAAAGGTTACTTTCGGTAAGTGTTCCAGCTGTAATAACTCTTGTTACACCTCTTTTAACAAGGCCTTTTGCAAATTTCGGATCTTCTAATTGTTCGCAAATTGCGACTTTATAATTTTTTGTGACAAGTTTTTCTAGGTAATTGTCAGCAGCCTTTGCTGGAATTCCTGCTAGTGGAATTCTACCAATTTTTGGACCTGCATCACGTCCTGTTAGGGTAAGTTCCAATTCTTTTGACATGATTAGAGCATCTTCAAAAAATGTTTCATAAAAATCACCTAAACGGTACCACAGCAAGATTTCCGGATTTTCTTTTTTTATCTGTAAATATTGTTGCATTACGGGAGTTGTATCTTCAATATTAACTTCCCAACTGTTTATATGATTGATTTCAGATTTACTCATACTATAATATTCTTATAAAAATAAGAGGATTTCAATATGGGTTGTTTAAAAAACGTAACAAGAGCATTGTTTTTAACTGTAGTTGTCGTTGGTTTTATGGCATTTGGTGGGCAAGATTTTATAAAAAAACAAATTAAAAATTATTTTAATCCAAGTAAGGATGTTGTAATTCAGCGAGCTCAAAAAGTGGGAGATTTCTCCAAGATAAATAAAGAGTTTGAAATTGAAAAAGCAGTAGGAATAATGGGATATAATGCAGTTGTTGCTGAACATAAAGCATCTGGTCAAAAAATGGTTGTTGTTGATTCTTCAAAAAAAACACCAATTACTGCTGAAGATATAAAAGCTCCAGATGTTGAAGAAAGGTTAAAAGCGGCAATAAATAAAGTTAAATATCAAGCTGTTGCGGTAGATGAATTTGATGTTACAGAAAAAGGTACTATTAATTCTTATGGACAAACTGTTCCGTATGTAAAATTTAATGCAAAAATTAAAAAATTACCTATTGGTGAAATTTCTGGAATAATTTCTGTTGTAAAAGATGAGAAAGGTAATGATAAAATTTTAGTTTCAGTAAATGAAAAAGATAGATATTCACAATTGATAACAAATGAATTCTTTAAAGAAATTAAATAATAAAAAGGTTGGATTCATCCAACCTTTTTATTTAAGAAATTTTGATATAAGCTTTTAAAATTTTATTTTCTATAGTATCATTTATTGCTTTTTGGACTTTTTCTAGTGGGTAAATTGTTGATAATCCACTAACTTTGACCTGTTTTGTTTTTAAAAGTTCTAACGAATCAGCCAAATCTTGCGGAGATGGTGAGTAGCTACCTAAAACTGTAAGTTCTCGATAATAAATTTCATTGTTAGCATATCCAAAGTTTTGTGGAGTGCTTGAAAATACTAATATTTTTCCTCCGTCTCTTACAAATTTCAAGGCTGTATCTATAGCTTTATCTGAGCCTGAAGTCATAAATACACCATCAGCTTTGATACTTTCACACATTTCGTTTAATGTAAAAGCTTCTATTCCAATATTTTTTAAGACTTGCACTCTTGAGGCTAATAAATCACATCCTATAACATTCATTCCAAAAGCTTTTAAAGCTTGAGCCATAATAATACCAATAGAACCTAATCCAATAACAAGAACTGTAGAATTTTCACGTAAAGAGGCTCTTTTAATTGCTCTAACGCAGCAACCTAGAGGTTCATAAAATGAGGCTTCTTCGTCTGTTAAATTTTGAGGTTTTAAATAGGCTACATTTTTTAGATGTTCCTCAGAGACAAAAACTAATTCGCTAAATCCACCTGGTCTTATATTTGTTTCTTTGAAATGTCTACACATAGAAACATTACCATTTTTGCAATATTCACATTTGCCACAAGGAATATGATGAGAGGTTACCATAATATCGTCTTTTTTAAAGCTAGTTTCAGAATCAATTTCAACGATTTTTGCAACAATTTCGTGACCTAAAACTGTTCCATTTTTTGCGAGTTTATGTTTAAGTTTAACAATGTCAGAACCACAAAGCCCGCAGCCTAAAACTTTCACGATGGCACCTTTGCGCCCATCAAGAATTTCATCTTCTCTTTCTTTTACTACAAGAATATCGTTTTCAATTTCTGCAACTTTCATTAGCAAAACCTCCGACCCAATTTTACCATAAAAAAAGAGAGGTAAATTTACCTCTCTTTAAAATTATTTATTTACTTCTATGCTTTTTTAGCTGCATCTTTTCTGTATTCGTCGATAGCTAAAATTGTACAAATAACTAAACAAATAATACCTGATACTAACCAGAAGTAAATTGCACCATCCCAGTTTCCAACGCCATCTTTACCAAGTTTATCAACTAAGAAACCAGTACCGGTAGCTGATAAAAATGCACCAATGTAACCGAAAGTTCCAGTAAATCCAGAAGCTGCAGATGCTACTTTCTTAGAACTTGATTCAACTGCACAAAGTCCTCCAATCATCATTTGTGGACCATAAGTAAATGCCCCTAACAATCCGATGATTACATAGTTTAAGTTATTGATAGTATTAAATTTTAAAGCAATAATCGCTAAAATTACACCAACTAAGTAAATTAGGTTTACAGGTGCTCTTTTACCTTTGAATAATTTGTCTGAAATTAAACCAGCACAAACTGTTCCACATATACCAACCAATGGTAATGAAGCAATCATATTTGTTGCATCTTGTAGTTCGATATTTTTAGCATTTTTTAGATACATTATCATCCAGTCTTCAGCACCGAATCTGATAATATAAACAAATACATATGCAATAGCTAGTAACCAAATAGTTTTGTTACATAAAACATATTTTTTGAAGATTTGCACATAAGTCATATCATCTTCAGCTGATTTTTTACCTTCTTCTTGTTTTTTAACTGGTTCATTACGGAATTCTTCAACATCAGGAAGACCTAATGATTGTGGTCTATCTCTTAATCTTTCAAATAACCATAAAGCGGTTACAAGAGCCAAAGCCCCAGGTACAAAGAATGCTGCTCTCCAACCAAAGTGAGCTGCAATGTGACCTGCTAAAATAAAGCTTAAGAATGTACCTGTTTGGTGAGAACAAGACCATAAAGACCATTTTGTTCCACGTTCAGAATTTGAATACCAATAAGTTAAACTTTTTGCAACTGCAGGGAAACCAGCTGATTGGAACCAACCACTAACCCCCCATAAAAATGCTAGTACCCAAAGTAGAACAATTGCTGACATTTTAGAACTTAAGCCTAATAAACCTACTCCACTTGGTGCTAATGCGAATAAAATATTTGCAATTGCTGTCATTAAAAGTGCAGTTGGGAAGAACTTTCTAACATCAGATCCATCAGCCAATACACCGTTAACAAATTTACCAATACCGTAAGTTAAATACAATGAACTACCTAATAAACCTAACTCGGTTGCAGTATATCCAAATTCTTGCATAATTCCAGGTAGTGCTACTGCGATATTTTTCTTACATAGATAAAAAATTGTGTACCCGATAAAACAAGCATAAAACATTCTTAATCGCCAATGTTTATACATAGAAGCTACTTTTTCTGAATCTTGAATAGGTTCAGCAATAGGTGGCTCCTTGAAAAATGCCCCTAATCTTTTTAACATAATTTCCTTTTCTCCTATTTATTATTATTCTTAATTACCTGAATATTTCTTGTTTCAGTTAATTCTTGTCTAGCATTTTTAATTATTTCACGTTTTTCGTCATCAAGACTTTTTCCGTTAACTAATCTATCTACAAATCCTGCATTTATTTTTACAGCTTTTTCTAACGCTCCAATTTCTTCCAAGATAGGTTTTACTGTATTAAAATCATATCCAAAACTTTGTTTTGAATTGTATACAAGCATGTCTCCTTCCTGAGAAATAATTGGTGCCCCACCTTGTTCAAAATGTAATTTGAATACAGATTTTAAGTCTTGCATTTCAGATTGTAATGTTGTTACAGTTTGTTGTAATCTCAAAAATCTTTCAAACAAATACTCAACATTTTCTAATTGTTTGCACTCCCAATCATACTTTTGCAAGTATAATTTTTTTAGTTTTGGGTAAGCTAAAGCAAGTCCCATAGTGTCACCCATTGCTCTGTGATGGTCTTTTAATTCAACATTAAATTTTTCAGTTAATGCGTTTAGCCCATGAGCTTCTAAATCTGGATAAACTTCTTTGAACATTTGTTGAGTGTCAATTCTTTCGTTTTTAAGTTCTTCTCCAGTAACTCTTTTGGCAGCTTCATTTAAAAATGAATAATCAAAAATTGCGTTGTGCGCAACGATAGGGTGATCTCCAATAAATTCCAAAATTTTTGGCATAATTTCAGCCTCAGTTGGAGCCTCAGCAACCATTTCTTCAGTTATACCATGAATTGCTATACTTGATTTACGAATATGTTGTTCAGGATTTATAAGTGTTTGAAATTCATCCTTAATCTTGCCGTTTTCTAATCTTACTGCGGCAAATTCAACCATTTTCTCCCTAGTGAAATCCAATCCAGTTGTTTCTGTGTCTAAGACAATTTCTATTATTTTTTTTCTAGCCATTTTTTTATCCTACGTAGTTTATATATTGATAATAGCACAAAAGTTTTTTCTATGATAAAATTGTGAAGAGTTAGTTAATATAAGGGGTAATAATCATGGCAAATGTTATTGAAATTAATGATTCTGCATTCGAATCAGAAGTTGTAAATTCTTCAATGCCTGTGTTAGTAGACTTTTGGGCTACTTGGTGTGGACCTTGTAGAAAATTAGGACCAGTTGTCGATGAAATTTCTGAATCCTATGAAGGTAAAGTGAAATTTGTGAAAGTTAATGTAGAAGAATCTCTTGAAACAGCTAAAAAATATTCAATTAGTGGTTTACCAAGTTTATTGATTTTTAAAAATGGTGAAGCTGTTGAGCGCATGGCTGGTCTAATGCCAAAATCTACAATTATTTCAAATATTGAAAAACATTTGTAGTATATAATATTAAAAATCTTAGGGTCTCTATTTAGTATGAAAATTTCTGCAGTTAATAATGTAGCCTTTGGTAGAAGGTTGACGGTGGCTGAGACGCAAGAATTTCAGCAAATTCAACAAGAGGCAAAACAACTTGTAGGGCAGACAGGTAAATCTATATTTATTGTTCATGATGCCTGTCTACCTCAAAGTTCAGCAAAAAACACAGGAGTATCAAACCTTGTTGCAAAAGAATCGCAAGAATTCTTTAAGTTTCTAAAGCCATTATTGGGTTTTAATATTGTTGAAGTATTACCTCAAGGTCAGGTTGGTAATTCTTTAAATACCGGATTGTATTGTGCTTATAGTGGTACTGCATTTTCTTTAGGTACACATCAGATTGATCCGGAATTGTTAACAACTGAAAAGTTTGGTAAAATTTTAAAACCAGAAGAATTTGAACAAATTGTATGTGCAAATATAAAGTCTGATAAAGATACCATTGCCAATTATGATAATGTTATGGCTCATACTGGAGAACAAAATAAAGTTCTAAAAATTGCGCATGAAAGATTTTTAAAATTAGATGACAATTCTGAGTTAAAAAAACAATATAATTTTTATGTTAAAGAAAACAGTTACTGGCTTGATATTCCAAACAAATATGAATCAGACATGGACTTTTTCAGATTTAAGCAATTTTTGGCAGATGAACATTTAAAAATCGCAAGAAAACAACTTAATAATGAAGGTATAAAGCTCTGTGGTGATTGTCTGATTGGGTTTTCGAAAACTGAATTAGAAGCTTTTCCAAACGCTTATATGAAAGATTTTTATATTGGGGATAGGACTTGGAATCTTAAGGCTTTAAATTATAATGAACTTTCTAATCCTAATAGTGATGCTGCTAAATTATTAAAAATGAAAGTTCAGTTATTTGCCAAAAGGTATGATATGATTCGCTTTGACGTAGGTTGGGCTTATTTAAACCCTTTATTGATAAATGAGTCTGGTGATTATTCATATAAACAATATTTAGGTGATACTGTTTTAAAATTCATAGAAGATGCTGTAAAAGAAGTCAAAGGTGAAGATTTTGATCTGCGCAATTTGATTTATGAGTTTGAAGGTGGAGATATTTTTAAACCAAATTCTGGTGAACTTTTAGATGAAGTAAAATATCGAACAAAAATATTTGGTACAACTCATATGCACGAAAATGATTGGGATGTTTGGGGGTCTAATGATGCATTTATAAAACGAGGTTGGGATCCTGATTATTTTGTTGTAGGGGTCGGAAATCATGATCCGCAACCATTAAGACAAATTGCACATGATATGCTTGATACATCAATGAATCCACCATATTCGCACAAACAAGATGCCATTCCTCCTTTAGCTAGCATACTTAAACTTGACCCAAAAGATTTGCAGGATCCGGTTGAGTTTGCAAAAGCAAAGTGGGCTGAACCCATGATGGCAAAACATAATGAAATGTTTTATATGGATGTTTTTGGCAGAGAAGACCGTTTCGATATGCAAAATTTAAACTTGGTAAACGACCCATCAAGAAATTTATCAGCACATAGAAATTATGCCCGAAAAATACCTGCCGATTATAAAACAGCTTACCATAATGCTGTTGAAGAAGGTTTTGGTTTTAATATTATGGATAGTTTGGCTAAGGTGTTTAAAGTAAAAGATTTAGACAAAACACATCCTGATTTGTTTTCAAAAATAATAAAATACCGAGATATTTTAATGGAAAAATCAGCGCCAATTCAAGAAATAATTACATCTTCTAATGTCAAAAGATCCTCAAAAACTAAAACTGCACCTATAGTTTTCGGATCTATTATATTAGCCAGTATCGGAACATTTTTTGGTGTTAAACAATATCAAAAGTCAAAACAAACACCGCAAAATGTATAAATAATTCGTTTATTCGTGAAAAATACCTACAATAGACTTAAAATTATTTATAAATTCATCAAAACTTAATGTTATAATTTCATCAGTGCGTTTATTTATTATTTGGAGCTGTTGGCGCAATTTATCTACACTAATAATAGGTAAACAATGCCAACGCTTCTGACCATTTAGTTTGGATTGTTTATGATTAGAGATTACGACAAATGATGATTTCTCTTTCTTTTCCGAGATTTTATTTAATAGATCTATAACCGCATCTTTATATTTTTTCAAATTTGGAAGAAGATCATTTTCACCAATTGAAATGGCTTCTTTTCCCGTATACCAACGAAATGCATATGAAGGTTTATTGAATTCTTGGTATCTATGAAAACCAAAACGCCCAAATCTTGAAATAAAAGGTTTTTGAGAAGGATTACAACGAATCATTTTCCCAACTGCAGAACCTACTAATTCTCCAAGAGATCTTGTTTCAGAGGTAACAGAACGATAAGCTTTTTTATTCCCATCAATATTAAATATAATTTTAAATGTTCTCGCATCTCCAGAATTTTTTGAAATCCTAAAAATGTTTTTCAATATTTCTTTACCTTTTTCAGTCGCAAGAAGAGCATAACGAACAGCTACATCATAACAGTTTGATATAACTTGTTTTTCCTCTTTTAATGCAATTAATTCAGAATCAGTTAATGTCCGCCATTTCTTACACTTAATTTTTGGATTTATGCATGGGTATATGTTTGATAATATTGAAACCTTCATATCTTCATAAAAGTAATGAGGTCATTATTTTTGCTATTTTGTTAAGTTATGTTAGGGGTTTATAACAAAAAATCAATTAAATATTTTACGAAAGTGCTTGAGAATACATTCCCATTAGTATTGAAATTAAATCATTATAAGTTTGTTTATCGCCAACCCCATTTATTTCTTTGCGCATCAAATTTCCGGCATTATATGCTTCTTGCTCATTTTTTAGTGTATCTGCACAAATTGATTTAATTTTAGCCTTAAATTCGTCAATTCCGCCATATATTTGAATGGTCATTCTTGCATTAGGATCTTTTTCATATTGCATCATTTTCAAAGTTTCATCAAAGATTACATCAAAAATAGCGTTGATCGTTTGTTTTTGAGATTCAGCATTTTCACCAAATTTCATTATCTTACCAATTTTTTCCGGTGAAATTTTGTCTGTTGGCAAATCCATAAAGTTATCAAAATCGGTCGTATTATTTATTGGATACTTTGCTTCTTCAATAAGTGCAACTGCAGTATCAGTAACTCCTTTATCTGTTAATCGATCTGTAATTCTTTTTTGAATAAAATTCATAAAACTACCAACAGAAGTTGCAGCATAGTGCGGTGATGGTTTTATATTTTCTGAGTATTGAATAATGTGAGTAAATTCGTGAACTGTTTTATCAACAAAAGTTAAAACATTATTTTTATCACTATAATCAACATCAGGAATAAAAACATCGATATTTACTAATTTACCATTTGCATCAAAGTTCGGTCTTGTAACTGCAGCTTTTTGCATATGGATACCTGGCCTTGATGTCGAATGATATTCACTCATAGAATGTATTTTTACATTATCTAATCCTAAATGTTTTAATATCAGTTTTTGAATTTCAACAGCGGTTGCATTTTTTGTGCTAACTAAATCTTTCAAATCTTTACCAAAATTGAGTGCTAGTTTTTCATTATCAGATAAAGGTTGAGTTGTTATAGATTTCGTTGTAGGAGTAAATACATCTTGTTCTAAACCTTTAAAAGCAACTGTTCTTTGCTTTTGAACATTAGACTGATTAAAATAATTTGTATGAATTCCATATAAACTTATTTTTGATAACATTTTTCACCTTTGCTGTATATATAAAAACATAAAGTAATAAATTTTTGCTAAAATGAATCGTGATTGTAGAGAAACTGGCAATTTCATAGCAAATGTAATTGAAGAAAATTTACTTCCACAAGTCGGAAATGTTTTTAAAACAATGCTTTCAGCTTTTAAAAACATAATTTTCCAATTACATTCCTACATTCATTTTATGTAATCGAAGCACAATGTAATTGAAAAATTGTTCAATTACATAAACCGAGTTAAAGTATTGCTACTGTTTATTTTAAGGATAATTTTTACAATTACTTAATTTTTTGAAAATTTTCAATTTTGCACTCAATTTCAATTACATTTCATGTAATTAAAATTCAAAAAGTTGATGAAATTTTGAAATAAAATGTAATTGAAAACAAAAAAAATAAAAGGATTTTTAACTTTAAAATTTAGCAAATAAAGTTGATTTGCATTTTTTGTGAATCAT
>JAZLBN010000027.1:0-2436 GCA_045613725.1 Candidatus Gastranaerophilaceae bacterium | reverse complement strand
AGAATATTAACAGTATTAGTTTCAGCGTTATTATTAACAGGTGTTGGTGTTCAGGCGTCAGACTTGATTATTGAATCAAAAAACCAAACTTTCAGTGAAGAAGATAGTAAAATTAAATTTAATGGGAATGTAAATGTTTCTATTGATGATTTAAAAGTTGTTGGTGAAAGTGCTGATGTTAATGTTACAAATGACCAGAAATTAGATACTGCAACTTTCTATGATAAGCCTTATGCTTTTGAAATTAAAAAGAATAAAAAAAGAGAAGTAAAAGCTAACATACTAAAAGTATCGTTAATAACAAAAACAATAAGAGCTGAAGGCGACACTCAATCAATCGTTTTTGAAGGTAAAAACCCTGTTGTTGTAATAAACGCAGACGCTCAAGAATACAATACAAAACTAGGGGTTATGAAAGCTAATGGTGCAGTTACAATGCGCTATAAAGATATCGAAACTTTCTCAGATAATGCAGAAATTACAATGGATAAAAACGGAGATTTAAAGAAATTAGTCCTTACAAACAACGCAAAAGTTAAACAGGAAAACAACGAATCTTATGCTAATAAATTTGTATACGAAGCGGCAACAGGAAATTTAACTGCTTACGGAAACACAACTTCAAATGCATTAATGGATGATGGCTCAAAACTAGTATTAAAATCTGATTTTCAAGAATATAACCAAAAGAAAGCTTTATTCAATGCAAGTGGCAATGTTAGAATTTGGTATCAAGATTATTATGCAGCAGGACCTAAAGTTACATTATATCCTTCAGAAGGAACTAACAAGCCTAATGAAGCATACTTTTCTGGTCGATCTAGCATAACTCAAGGTGTTAGAACAATTTATGCTGATAGAATCAAAATGGTTATTAATCCAAAAAGCTTTGATGCTCAAGGAAACACTCGAACAGTTATTAAAAATATCGGCTCCGGCGCTGACGATAATATGACACTAGGATTATAATAATTATGAAAGAAAAAATAGATAAAGCATTAGAATGCTTCAAAAATAAAGATTGGAATGGTGCAATAGATTTATTCACCTCAATTATAGAAGTTGATACTGAAAACGCAGAAGTTTATAACAACTTGGGGCTATGTTATGCAAATATTGGGGATGATGATAAAGCAGAAAAAAACTACTTAAAATGTATAGAATTAAATCCAAACATTCCTCAATGTTATATAAATTTAGTTGATTTATATTATAAACAAAAACGATTAGGTGAAGGTATAAATATTCTATCTTATGCAGTGGATCAACTACCTGACGATATAATTTTCAGACACTACTTAGCAAGGTTTTATATGGAAGATGCTAAAGGCGATTTAGCTATTGATGAATTGGTTTACATCTTAGAAAAACAACCTGATAACTACGACGCTTATTATGATTTAGCAAAAGTTTACTTTGAATTTGGAAATTATGATTTAGCTATAGAAAATTTAGAAAATGTTTTAGAATTCAAACAAGATAATGAATTAATTTATTATTACTTAGCAGAAGCATACCAAGCAAATGATGAGATAGATAAAGCTATTTCAAACTTTTTAAAAGCAATTGCAACAAATAATAAATTTACAGTAGCATATAAAAAAGTAGCAATATTATTTATGGCTCGAGGCGATTATACTGACGCTATTGAGTATTTAGAAGATTATTTAAATCTTGATATTCCGGAAGAAGAAAAAGAGGGAGTACATAAATTAATTGCAAATATAAAAACAAAGGTAAACGACTAATCTATGAAAAGTAAATATTGGATAGCGTTTTCTTCTATTGAACAAATTGATAGCAACTTTATTCAAAAATTATTTGAACATTTTGGAGATATCGAAGTTGCATTCAATGTGTCGTTGGATGATTTAAAAGAAGTAGATGGACTCAGTGTTAAAAAAGCTGAAAACTTTTTGAAACATAGAGATAAAGTTGATATTGATAGAACATTTGCAGAAGTTGAAACACGTGGGATAAATTTTTTAACCTTGGAAAGTGAAAACTATCCAAAGATGTTGCATCAAATAGCTAACCCACCAGCAGTATTGTATTACAAAGGTAAACTATTCGAATGTAACTTAGATAAAACTTTAGCCGTAGTAGGTTCTCGCAGAGCTAGTATGCACGGCAAAGAAGATTTAAAAAAGATTTTATCAGGACTTGCAAATACTGATATCTGTATAGTTTCAGGATTAGCATCAGGCATTGATACGGTTGCCCATACAACTGCAATCGAAAACAACATCAAAACAATTGGAGTTATCGCAAGTGGATTTGATCACACATATCCTACAAGTAACAAAACTCTATACCAAAACATTGAAAACGGTTATGGAGCATTATTAAGTGAGTATTATCCAACATTTGAACCGATAAAATTTAGATTTCCTCAAAGAAATAGAATAGTTTCAGGCTTATCTTACGGAACTTTGG
>JAZLBN010000026.1:0-27355 GCA_045613725.1 Candidatus Gastranaerophilaceae bacterium | reverse complement strand
GCAAAATCCTTGAATACATCGAATACATACGAAAAGAGAACTCTGAAGTCTTATACAAATAGAAACAACCTTGCTATATTGAGAAAAATTGTTATAATAAAGACTATGAGAATCTTACTAATAATTTTTGCACTATTACTTACAATGCAAGCTATGACTGTAGCTGATAATGTTGTTGTTGAGAATATACAATTAAGAATGCGCGGATATGATGAAATAACATTACCAATTGGAACATTTATCCCTGTTATGACAACAGAAGAAATTTCAACAGAAACGTGTCCTGAGGGGTATAAAGTTAAATTTATAGCCACAACCGATTTATTTATGTATGAAACAAACATAATCCCTAAAAATACAGAATTTTTTGGATATATTGAGAAAATACACGAACCGGTTGTCGGTACAAACGCATCAATGAAAATAAAAATCACAAAAATTATAATGCCCGATGGATTTGAAATTCCAACAAAAGGTTACATTTACAGCTCTAACAACAATCTTATAGGTGGAGAATTAACCCCACCAGCAGAATGGGTAAAAATACCACATTACCAACAACAATTTCAAGGAATTTCTTGGAATCACAGAGCTGCAACATTACAAATAAGACCAGGCGGGAAAAGAAGCATGGGTACACACACAAGAATCCCCGCAGGAGACCAACAAATAATTATTTTAACAGCCCCAACTGGCATTACCCATACGATTACAGAACAATAAACCAAATGAACAAATTGACAAAAATTATATAAGTAGTACAATTAAGTACATAAAGGTATGTCTTAGGGAGGGTTGTGTATATGAGAAAAGCACTAGCAATAATATCATTGTTATTGGTTGCTAATTGCGCTTTTGCAGAGACAAATTTTATTCAGCAACAAGATATTAATACTTCATTAAATAACCAAACAAAACAACAAGATAACAACTATAAACTCATAAATAACACATTAAAAGGTAGTGTAATAACAGTACCCGCAGGAGAAAGCTTTAAAGCTGTAATCACAGCACCAATAAGTTCAGAAACAGCAGTAACAGGACAAAACGTAACTTTAGCACTTGGTTCTGACTTTTACTACAACAATAATAAAATTGCACCTGCAGGTAGTACAATTACCGGAACTATAATTGAAGTATCAAAAGCAAAACACGGTAGTATGAACGGCAAATTGACAATTAGATTCACACAAATAATCACTCCTGTCGGTCAAAACATACCAATCTCAGCAATTATAAAAACCGACGATCTTACAGGAACATTGGTAGGCGGAACAAAACTTGACGTAACAAAAAACTATGCTAAAGATATTACAATGGGAGCAGGCTCAGGTGCACTTGCCGGCGTTATAATATCTCCACTAGCAGGCGGCAGCATCGGTCGAGGAACAGCACTTGCAACAGCAGTTGGAGCAGGTGGCGGACTTGTAAAATCAATTTGGGATAAAGGCAATGATGTAATATTACCAGTAAATGCAACAATTGATCTTATCCTCACCCAGCCAATAACAGTAAACCCAAGTAACATTGAAGATAAGTAATTTGGGCAATAATATTATTTGAAATTTAAAATAAAATCATTAACAAATAAGTAAAATATATTTGTTGTTAGGAAAAGAAATGTCAACATTAGGTAATTATACAAATCAGAACAGAAGAGAAACAATAAAAAATACAGAATTTAAGATGCCAGCGGTTACAAGAACAGATAACAGTTCTATGTCAATACAAAAGGCCTTAATTATATCTTTAATTCTTCACCCTGTTGCAGTTATCATAACTTGGTTAGTTATTATTATTTTAGCATTATTTGGAATTCACTTATCTTTATTTGAAAAACCAAAACCGAAGATTAACGACATCGAATTTGTGTTAGTAGATAAAGAAGATACTCCAAAAGATAAAAACACAAGATTTAGAGCAGACAAAAACTCTAGAACTGGCGGTATTAACGATCCAAAGAAACCTGTATCGTTACCATCTGCAAAACCATCTGCAAAACCTCAACCGTCAGCACCTGCACCTGCTCCTAAAAAACAACCAACAAATAATAAAATCATACAAAACACAACAGCAAAACCTAAACAAAAGGTACAACAACCTGTTTCAACACCAAATAAACAGGTTATCCCTGCTCCTGTTGTAGAACAGCCGATTCCTAAACCTAAGGCTGCAAAACCGCAACCACCAACAGCTAGACCATCGGTAAAACCTCCAATGACAGCTCCAAAACCAGTACAAAAGCCTTCTACATCTCCGTTTAAGGTTCCAGTACCTGCGGGTGGAACAAAAACTGGACAATATTCAACTGGCCCTATCGGCGGTTCTGGAACAGCTACAAAAGGTGGTACAACTGGTTCTGGTACATACGCGCCAAATCCATCTTTAGCGCCAATTGGCAGCGGTTCAGGTTCAAAAACCTCAGCAGCGGGAACCGGTGGACAAGGTAAAGGTTCAGGTTATAGCAGTGGATCAGGTGCCGGCGGAGGAAACCCTGGAGGAGGAGGAGGACGTCCAGGTATTGACGCAATAAGAGAACCTGATTTTGGACCTTATATGAGAGAACTTCAACGTAGAATCAAAATGAATTGGGATCCTCCTACAGGAAACGAAAGTAAGCGTGTTGTTCTATTATTCAAGATTGCAAAAGATGGCAGATTATTATCTTGTAGTGTATTCAAGTCATCAGGCTTGCAGAACGCAGATAAAGCAGCTATCAATGCTGTACACTTAGCAGCTCCATTCAGACCTCTTCCACCTGAATTCAAAGGTCAAAGTATTGATATTCAATTCACATTTGACTACAACGTATTTGGAGCTACAAAATATTAATTTTGGAAAAGTTATTACAAGAAATGAGGATATAAACTATGGAATTTTTCAATTTATTAGTAGAAGCTATTAAAATGGACTGGGCAGTACTATTACCTATATTTGTGTGTTCTGTACTTGTTCTTGCAGTAGTAATTAAAAAATGGTCATTTTATCAGAAGAACCAAAGAGATATTACTATCTATATGAGAGAATTGAACAAAAACTTATCTAAAAACGACTTAAATGCAGCTCAAAACACAGCTATCCGTTGCGGTGGCGTTATTGGCGAAGTTATCGAAGAAGCAGTTAGAATTTTCTCAGAACAGAAAAATGGATTCTCTAGATCGTTCGATATCTCAGCAGCATTAGCTGTTAGAAAATTAGAAAGCCATTTAACAATCTTGGGAACAATTGGTGGGGTTGCACCATTCTTAGGTTTGTTTGGTACAGTTGTGAGAATCCTATTAACATTCCATCTACTTGCAGGCTCAGGTAACCAAGCTTCAGCTGTTGCTTCTGGTATTGGTTCTGCGTTAATCGCTACAGCTTTCGGTCTTGGCGTTGCAATCGTTGCTGTTATATTCTTCAATTCATTCCAAGCAATCGTTAAACACTATGAAGATGATTTCCAATTAATCAAATTATTATTCCTAAGCTTTGTTGATGGCGAAAACGAACCACAAACAACATACTCTTCAACAAAAATCAATTTATAATAGGTAAATAAAATGGCATTTTCAACTAATAAAAAAGATAAAATATTTTCTGAAATAAATATTACACCACTAACAGACATATTCTTGGTGTTATTAATTATTATGATGGTAGTTGCTCCCGCTTTTCAATCAATGGACAACGCTGTTGATGTTCCAGAAGTAAATAACGGAATAAATATTGAAGAATCAAAAGTTACAGTATCTATAACAAAAGATGGTTCAATGTTTATTAATGGAGACATAACAAATGCATCAGAATTGACGGAAAAACTTATTGCTGCAAAAGGCAATACAGACAAACCAGAACTTGTTGTAAAAGCTGACAAAGCAATAAAAAGTGCAACAATAATGGATGTAATGAATGCTGCACAAAATGCTGAATATAAAAAACTTATTGTTGCTGGAGAACCACTTAACAAAAAAGAGCAAAAAGAACTTGAAAAACAAAAAGTAAATATTCCGGAGGACGTAGAATAATGAGAGAAACATTTAATGAAATAAATATTACGCCATTGACGGACATTTTTTTAGTTCTATTGATTATTATGATGGTAATCGCACCATTATTAGATCAACAAGGGATTAGTTTAACGGTTCCAGAAAATGTTGAACAATCTCAAATAGATAATAAAGAAACAAAAATTCTAACTATTGTAGTGACTCAGAACGATAAATATTACATTCATAATGAAGAAGTACCAGCAGATAGATTAGGAACTATTTTAAGCCAAGAAATAAAAAACTATCCTGATGGATTGCTTATACAAACAGATGGTGAATCCACTCACGGAGCTGTAGTTAAACTAATGGATAAAGCTAGATATGCTGGAGTTAAAGCAATATCACTTGATCAAATTTAAAACATTCATAGTTTCATATCAAAAAAAAGAGAATCTTATATAGATTCTCTTTTTTAGTATTAAAACGAACCTGAGTTATAAAATTTGCTTTAATTCATCAATAACTACATTTAAAGCACCTTGCTGCTCATTAAATATAGTTTCACAATCCTTACAAGCTAAATTATAAAAATCAGAATCAGCAAGCAATTTCTCAATATAGTCACTCATTTCAACTGGAGTTTTTACAATTTTACCTGCATTAGACTGCGACAACAACCAATAAATATCTCTAAAATTATGTATTGAAGGTCCAGTGATTGTAGGTTTTGAATAAACTGTAGCCTCTAAAGGATTATGCCCACCAGTTTTATTAAAACTACCACCGATAAATGCGAACGAACAAATTGAATACATTTTACTCAATTCGCCCATAGTATCTAAAATAATAACATCCTTATCAACAAATGAATCATTTTTAGACCTATAACCATAGTTCAAACCTAAACTATCAATTATAGGAGTAATTTGAGGTAATCTTGTCATATGTCTTGGAACAAGCAAAAGTTTTGTATCAGAATATTTTTCATGCTTATCTTTAAAAATATTTAGAATTATTTCATCTTCACCTTTATGTGTACTACCCGCAATGATTACTCTAAAACCTTCTTGACCAATATCTACCATATCATTTGATTTTTTCACATCAAACTTCAAATTTTTCATAACATGAGTTCTATCAGCTGGCGCCCCAACTGAAATTAACTTTTTCATATCAATTTCACTTTGAGTAAGAATTTTTGTATATTTAGAAAGTACAGCACGGAAGAAGAAAGTTAACAACTTATAGAATTTGTATGTTGCATCAGACATTCTTCCATTAATTGTATACAAAGGAATTCTATTGTAATTACAGAGATAAGAAAAAACTGGCCATAATTCTGTTTCTGCAATCAAAACAACTGATGGCTTTATTTTATTCAAAAAAGAAAAAACACAAAATGGAATATCAAAAGGGAAATAAGTAATGAAATCCGCAACATCAACAAATTTTTTCTTAGCGATATCTTGTCCAGTTTTAGTTCCAGTTGTCACAACAATTTTGTAATCAGGGAACTCCTCTCTAGTCTTTTTAATAAGATTTTCAAGCGCAATAACTTCTCCAACCGAAACTCCGTGATACATAATAACCTTATCACCAAGATTTGGAGATTTGAAAAATCCCAATTTTTCCTTCCAACCATATAAAAACTTACCATTAAATACCCTTACAAGGTAATAAAACGGTAACAAAACAATAAATACAAATGTTGAAATCAACCCATACAAAAATAATTCGTTAAAAATTGAAATAACAAGTATTAAAACCAAAATAGAAATAATGTAATAAGTAATCATAATAATGCATTATACAACAAAGTGAATAACATGTTGACATAATATACAAAAATTTATAAAATCAAATTATGGCAATCGTGTATTTAAGTTTAGGTTCTAATAAGGGCGACAGAATTGGCTATGTACAGCAGGCAGCGAGTTTACTTGGTGCTGAAAACAACATAACTATAGTTCGGACTTCGGCATTTTATGAAACTGAGCCTTGGAATATGAACACACAAACTTGGTTTGTAAACGCTATAGTAGAAATAAAAACAAATTTAGTGCCACAAGAACTTCTTGAAGTATGCCAGAGAATAGAAAAACAATTAGGGCGTCCTGTAAAAGATACTAATGATTATGAAGACAGAACAATTGATATTGATATACTGTTCTATAATAAAGACATAATAAACGAAGAAAATTTAACAATTCCACACAAGTACGTTCATTTAAGAGCTTTTACTCTTGTTCCTATGATGGAATTAAATTCAGAATTTGTTCACCCAATATTACATAAGAACATTATTGAAATGCACAGTGATTTAGAAAACCCTGAAATGGTATTTTTATATGGAACAAGAGTCGACTTTTAATAACTCAACAGGAAGTATTGCGATTATTGGAGCTGGACCTGCCGGATGTATTTGTGCATACTATCTACTACAACATGGAATTGAAGTATCGTTATTTGACAAAGGAAAATTTCTAAATACTATATTACCAACAGGCGGAGGACGATGCAATTTAGCTCACGCAGAATTTGATTATAGAAATCTCGCAAAAAACTATCCTCGAGGAGAAAAATTTTTATATTCAATTTTTTCAAAATTTGGAACTCAAGAAACACTACAGTTTTTTGATTCAATTGGAGTAAAAACATACACTCAAGATGATAACCGAATATTTCCAACATCAAACTCCTCACTTGATGTCAAAACAAAAATATTAAATTCTATTAGAAATGCTAACTTTATATCTGAAAAAGTTGAAAAGATAAACAAATTGACAAACGGATATAAAATAACAACAAACAAGGCTTCCTATGCTTTTGACATTGTAGTTATAGCAATCGGAGGTCATTCTAACTTTGAATTACTATCTGACCTTAACATTGAAATTATTGAACCAACTCAAGCTCTTGTTGGTTTAAATACTAAAGAAGATTTTAGCCAAATTTCAGGTGTAACATTAAAAGGAATTACAGTAAAAAACAACAAAAAACTATCCCATGATGATTTATTATTCACACACAAAGGTGTTTCTGGGCCAATAATATATAAACTATCATCATTGAAAGCTAGAGATGAATTTCCATACACGGTTACTCTTGAAATATTAAAAAACATATCATTACAAGATCTCCTTGATAACAACCCTCACAAAGAAATTAAAAATTTACTCGGACAAATATTGCCAAAATCTTTTGCTACATGGCTACTAAACAGCTTGAACATTAATACAGAAACACCTTGTCATAAAATCGATGGAAAAACTCGAGATAAAATCATAAACAAGCTTGAAAATTTTGAAATATCAATAACCGGTAAAAACCAAGCAGGAGAAATTGTTACTTGTGGAGGGGTAGCTTTAAGTGAGATAAACCCAAAAACATTAGAATCAAAAAAACAAAACAACTTATATTTTTGCGGTGAAGTACTAGATATTGACGGATACTGTGGGGGATTTAATTTACAGAACTGTTGGTCTACAGGATTCATTGTAGCTGAGAGTATAATAGATTCCTCAACTCAAAATACTCATTAAAAATTTTTGTAGTATAATAAACTCATAGTTATAGTTTAGGGGATCCGCCCTGGGGTAAATAATTCTTTCAAATGTTTTTGACTGAAACGGTTTTACCGAAAAGATTTACAATAACCCAAAAGGATAGAAAGAAGAAAAATGGAAAAGAACAATGAGACTTTGTCTATTCTAAGACACTCAACTTCACACATCATGGCACAAGCGGTTCAAAGTCTGTTCCCTTCTGCAAAGTTAGCAATTGGGCCAGCAACAGCTGATGGCTTTTATTATGACTTCGATTTAACAGATGGTCATGCATTTACAGAAGAGGACCTTGTTAAAATTGAAGAAAAAATGAAAGAAATCATCAAACAAAACCTAACATTTGAAAAATATGTTATTCCTGATGTTGATGCTCAAATTGAAGAATTTAAAAAAGAAGGTGAAATTTACAAAGCTGAACTACTAGAAGAACACAAAAATGACAATCCTACTTTATATATAACAAAAGATAAAGATGGAAACGCATTATTTAACGATCTTTGCGCTGGACCACACCTTCCAAACACATCATACATAAAAGCTAATGCAATCAAATTATTAAAAGTTGCAGGAGCTTACTGGCGCGGTAACGAAAACAATAAAATGTTACAACGTATCTATGCTACCGCATACTGGAATAAAGAAGATTTACAAGCTTATTTAACATTTATTGAAGAAGCAGAAAAACGTGACCACAGAAAACTTGGTACAAAATTAGATTTATTCTCTACAAGAGAAGAACTAGGTGGCGGACTTGTATTATGGCATCCAAACCTTGGTGTCGTAAGGGAAGAAATCGAAAACTATTGGAGAAGTGAACATAGAAAACGTGGCTACGTAATCGTTCAAACTCCGCAAATCGCAAAATCTAAATTATGGGAAATCTCAGGTCACATGGATCACTACAAAGAAAATATGTTCTTTGTACAAAAAGATGAAGATTCAGATGATCAATTCGTAGTAAAACCTATGAACTGCCCATTCCATATTTTAATATACCAAGCAAACAGATATTCCTACCGTTCATTACCATTAAGAATGGCAGAATTAGGCACAGTTTACAGAAAAGAAAAATCTGGCGCATTATCTGGATTAACTCGAGTTCAAGGTTTCACTCAAGACGATGCTCACATTTTCTGTACACCAGAACAGTTAGTTGACGAAATCAATGCTATTATTGACTTTGTAGCTGACACAATGGATATATTCAAAATGGAATTTGAAGTTGAATTATCAACAAGACCTGAAAGTTTTGTTGGAGAAATTGAGAACTGGGAAAAGGCTGAAGCTGGCTTAAAAGAAGCTATGGAAAGACGTGGAATGGCATACGAAATAAACGAAGGTGACGGAGCATTCTACGGTCCAAAAATTGACTTCAAAATCAAGGACGCTATCGGTAGAACATGGCAGTGTGCTACAATTCAGTTAGACTTCAATCTTCCTGCTAGATTTGATATCAAATACCAAGATAAAGATGGTCAATTAAAAACTCCATTAATGCTTCACCGAGTAATTTTTGGTTCTATGGAAAGATTTCACGGTATATTAATTGAGCATTATGCAGGAGCATTCCCTACATGGCTTGCACCAACTCAAGTAAATATTGTTCCAATTTCTAACGAAAAACACGTAGATTTTGCAGAACAAGTATACAAAAAAATGCGTGAGGCTGGAATCAGAGTTAATCTTGACGACAGATCTGAATCAATGAACTACAAAATAAGAGAATCTCTTCAAGATAAGAAAATCCCTTATGTATGTGTTATTGGGGACAAAGAAATCGAAGCTAACTCAGTTGCTGTTCGTGCTCGTGGGGTTGGACAAGTTGGAACATTTACAGTTGATGAATTCATTAACAAAGTTGTTTCTGAAATCAAATCAAGAGCAAACGAATCTTTTGCAAAAGCTCAATAAAATTATTATAAATAATAATAAAAAGCCTGCTTTAATTAGCAGGCTTTTTTATTTCAACCAAAGGCATTCCAGCCTTACTATTATAATAATTGATTGTATTAGCCAAACCTTCATATACTTCTTGAATACGCTTCATATCTCTAGCTTTCATGAAGTTTGCAGTTGGAGTCTCTTTACGCAATGCAGAATAAACTGAAGCAACTCTATCACGCAAACCTGAAAAATAGCCTTCAAATAATTTTATATCATTTTCACCAAAGAAAATTTCTATCGAATCAAACATCTCTAAAGTATCCTTATTTTTTGCATTTAAAAATAACTTTTGAGAAACTTTACCCCTAAACATTTCTTTAATTAAAGACATATATTTTTTAGCTTTACCTGCATGAGTCATAATCGAAGTTTCATCAAGCGGTGCTTCAATCTCATCAAACTTCCTTACCCATTGATAAACATCACGATGTTCTATATGTTTTGCTGCAGTTGAATGAGGACCAAACATTATTAACTTTTCATGATAAACAGGGTTTGGCTTACCAATATCACAAGGTCTGATAAATCTCATTTGGATATCTTCTAAACCTGACGGCAATTTACCGCTTACAAAATATCGCAAATTTTCAGGCATAGATTCTAGATCAAGCGTTTCTGTATCCAATCTGAAGTCAATATCTGGGACACTAATATGAGTAACACCAGACTTCAACTCTTCTGGAGTTGGTACATAACCTCGTTTCATTAACTTTTCTAGAGGCATATCAACTTTTGCTAAAATATAGCCACTATCAAACATTTCAGTTAACAACGCATTTATATTTCCCATATCATAAGGATCAATACAATACGTAGTATCTCTAATTGTATCGTACACCTTAAAACTTTTTGAGCGTTCAATTTTACTTTCATACGAGGATCTGGATTTTACAGGTTGCTGCATATTATATTCCATATCATACGAAAAACCACGTGATTTTAACTTTTCAGAAGCAGTATACGACGCATTCAAATAGTTATTAGCCAAGCGTTCTAAGCGAGGAGTCTCAACCATTTCATAATGAGCTCCTAAATGATCTAATATTGTATTCCCTGATCGCTTAACTTCTTGAACAAGTTTTTGAGTAACTTTATCTACTGTTCCAGAAAAAGACACCGTATCTGTAGCCAAAGATGAAAGATTAGATTGTACAACAGTATTACTACTATACGAATCCTCACGCCTTTGCGATACACGACTATTAAAAATTTTAGGGGTTAATAAAGAAATATGCATAATTTCACCTTCTACTCATTTATACAACAACAAAAAAGAAAAAATTTTTACACAAATAGGCAAAAAGAGTACAAATTGTAACATAAATTTACACGTATAAAATTTGGTCAAAATATATGTTTGTATTATCATGTAGGGGTACAGTTATAATTAAAATAGCATAAATAAGGAGGGTTAAATATTATGCCTGGAAAAACAATTACAGTTGATGGCAACTATGCTGCCGCTCACGTCGCTTATGCGTTAAGTGAAGTATCAGCAATCTACCCTATCACACCTTCATCTACAATGGGTGAATGGATTGATGAATGGGCTTCTCAAGGTAAGAAAAATATCTGGGGAAAACAAGTTAAAGTAGCAGAAATGCAATCTGAAGCAGGTGCAGCTGGTGCTGTTCATGGTTCATTAGCAGCAGGTTCTTTAACATCTACATATACAGCATCTCAAGGTTTGCTGTTGATGATTCCTGTGATGCACAAAGCCGCAGGGGAAATGCTTCCTCACGTAATTCACGTATCAGCTCGTGCATTAGCTGCTCAATCATTAGCAATCTTCGGTGACCACACTGACGTAATGGGTTGCCGTAACACAGGTTACGCAATGCTTGCAGCAAACTCAGTTCAAGAAGAAATGGATATGGCTTTAGTTGCTCACTTAGCAACATACAAAGCTAAAGTTCCTTTCCTTCAATTCTTTGATGGTTTTAGAACTTCTCACGAAATCCACAAAATTGAAGAAATTTCTTATGACGATATCGCAAGTTTAGTTGAACCTAAATATATTGAAGAATTCAGAGCAAGAGCACTTCGTCCTGAAGCTCCTATCTGTAAAGTTGGTGCACAAAACACTGACGTATACTTCCAAGGTCGTGAAACTGTTAACAAATTCTACGATGCAGTACCTGATATCGTTCAAGAATACATGGATAAAGTTGCAAAAATTACTGGCAGACAATATCACCCATTCGATTATGTTGGTGCTCCAGATGCAACTGACGTAATCGTAGCTATCGGTTCTGGTTGTGAAACTATTGAAGAAACAATCGAATACTTGAACGCAACTCGTGGTACAAAATACGGTTTAGTTAAAGTTAGATTATATAGACCATTTGATGTTAAACGCTTCAACGAAGCTTTACCTTCAACAGTTAAACGTATCGTAACTTTAGATAGAACTAAAGAACCTGGTTCAATTGGTGAACCTTTATTCTTAGATGTAGTAGCAGCTTTAGAAAACAAAGACATCAGAGTAATCGGTGGTCGTTATGGTTTATCTTCTAAAGAATTCACTCCATCTATGGTACTTGCTGTATACAAACACTCTGAAGCAAATGGTTTCCACGGCTTCACAGTTGGTATTGAAGATGACGTTACTCACAAATCTTTAAAAGTTGATGAACAAATCGTTACAGAACCAGTTGGTACAACTAACTGTATGTTCTGGGGATTGGGTTCTGATGGTACAGTTGGTGCTAACAAAAACTCAATTAAAATTATCGGTCAATATACAGAAAAAGATGCTCAAGCATACTTTGCATATGACTCTAAAAAATCATTTGGTGTAACTGTATCTCACTTGAGATTCGGTGATAGCCCTATCAAATCAACTTACTTGATTACAGCACCTGACTTTGTATCTTGTTCAACACACGCTTATGTTGGCAGATACGACCTATTAAAAGGTATCAAAGAAGGTGGTACATTCTTACTAAATAGCCCATACACAAGAGAAGAAGCATTTGCTCACTTAACTCGTGATATGCAAAAAACAATCATTGACAAGAAAATCAAATTCTACAACGTAGATGCTGAAAAACTTGTTAAAGAACAACCTGGCTTAAGAGGTAAAGGTGCTAACACTGTAATGATGGTAGCTTACTTCAAAGTATCTGGAATCATTCCATTCGAACAAGCTTACGAAGGAATGAAAGAAATGACTATCAAAACATTCAAGAAAAAAGGTGACGATGTTGTTAATATGAACTTAGCACTTATTGACGCTGCAGTAGATGCTTGCCAAGAAGTTGAAGTTCCTGCAACATTAGATGGCGTTGGATGTGTTGATAATGTTAAATTATTACCAGATGATGCATCTGAATTTGCTAAGAAAATCATTGAACCTTCAATGAGACAAAAAGGTGATGATATTCCGGTATCAGCAATGTCAGTTGATGGTGTAATTCCAACAGGTACAGCTTGCTTAGAAAAACGTGGTATTGCTCCAAGAGTTCCTCACTGGAATTCAGAAGCTTGCTTACAATGTGGTATTTGTGCTTCAGCTTGTCCTCACGCTGCAATCAGAACTAAACTTGTTGAAAAAGAAAACCTTGCTGATGCTCCAGCTTCATTTAACACAATTGAAGCTAGACCAAACGCTAATGGTGAACACTTCAAAGTTCAAGTTTACTGCAACGATTGTACAGGCTGCGGAGTTTGCTTAGATCAATGTCCAGCAAACAAAAACCCAGAAAAACAAGCTCTAACTTGGTCAACAACTGAAAAAGAAGTTGAAGCTTGCGAAGTTGAAAACGAAAAATTCTTTAACGAATTACCTGACAACGTAATGGGTAAAAATACAACAAAAACAGTTAAAGGTGCTATGTTGAGAAAACCATTATTCGAATTCTCAGGCGCTTGTGCTGGTTGTGGTGAAACACCTTATGTTAAATTAGTTTCACAATTGTTTGGTGAAAATGCAATTGTTGCTAACGCAACAGGTTGTTCTTCAATCTACTCTGGTACTTTCCCAACAATCCCATACACAACAAATAAAGATGGTAGAGGTCCAGCTTGGGCGAACTCACTATTCGAAGATAACGCTGAATTTGGTTTCGGTATGAGACTTGCTGTAGACCAAAACAGAGATACTTTAAAAACTTACGTTGAAAAAGTTCTTGAATGTGAAAAAACTCCAGCAGATCTTAAAGAAGCATTAGAAAGTGCAATGGCTCATTTTGATAACTCAAAAACAGAAGAAGCTGTTGCGGCTCAAGAAAATGCTAAAAAAGTTCTTGCAAAATACACAGATTGTGATTGTGCAGACTTGGCAAAAATTAGAGAACTTCAAGATTACTTTACAGATAAATCCGTATGGATTATCGGTGGAGACGGATGGGCTAACGATATCGGATACGGCGGTATTGACCACGTTCTAGCTCAAGGTCAAAACGTAAACATTCTTGTTCTTGATACTGAAGTTTACTCTAACACTGGTGGTCAAGCTTCTAAATCAACACCTACAGGTGCTGTTGCGAAGTTTGCTACAGGTGGTAAACGCACTTATAAGAAAAACATGGGCTTAATGAGCATGTCTTATGGTTATGTATACGTAGCATCAGTTGCTATGGGTGCAGATAGAAACCAAACTCTAAAAGCATTCCAAGAAGCTGAAGCATACAACGGACCATCAATCATCTTTGCTTACGCACCATGTATTGCTCACGGTATCGATATGAGTAAAACACAAACAGAACAAAAACGTGCTGTTGAAGCTGGATACTTCCCACTTTACAGATATAACCCAGCGAATGAAAATCCATTCACTTGGGATGCTAAAGAACCTCAAGGAAGCTACCAAGACTTCATCAGATCAGAAGGTCGTTATAAGTCATTACTTAAAACAAACCCTGAAGCAGCTGAAGCTCTATACGCTCAAGCAGAAGAAGATGCTGCAAAACGTATGTCTGTTTACAAAGCTGTTGGTGAATTAATGAAATAATCCGACTTCTGGATATACAAAAAAGAGGTTCTGAAAATTCAGAACCTCTTTTCTTATAAATAAAGAATATTTAAACAAAAAAACGACCCTATAAAAGGGTCGTTTTATCGAAAATGTTTGATAACCTACTACTCAATATCAAGATTATCGGTGGCTTGAAGCTGTTTTTTTCTGATGTTGTGCATTACAGCATCTACTAACAACTCATAAGATTTCATGCTTTCTATGCTAGGAAATTCTTCTTTGAGTTGGGCTCTGACCATTGCTTCTAGCTCATATTCGTCAGAAAGTGATTTTAGATTGTCTACACCACTTATTGCCTCTAAATAGTCTGTGGTGCTCTTATCTAATGTATTTTTATTAGCGAAATCCATCCAACGTGATCTTGGATTAACTGTTTCTTTTAATTTTTGAACTATTTTTAAATTTTTGAATCGGTCGAACATTTCATCCACCTCTAATCTTTACCTTCTTGTATAATTTTAAAGTATCCTAAAAAAAATAATTGACTTTTTAACATATTACTGTTACAAAACTTAACCAAAAAGTCGAAACGCTAATTATAGCTTACTAAAATCGGTTAAGTAACTATATTTATCTTTTAGTAAAGTTAACAAAGCAAGTCTATTTTTCTTAACATTTTCATCCTTATCCATGACTAAAACATCCTCGAAAAATTTAGTAACAGATTGATTTAAATTTTCTAAAGAATTCAAATAAGATTTATAATCAACATTTGTATCAACCTTTTTCAACTCAGAATACAAAATTTTCTCAGCATCAGTAGTGAAAAGAGCTTCGTTAACAACATCTTCTCTACCATCTTTTAGAATTCTAATTACTCTGTTTGCATTTTCTAATAATTGAGCTGAATCCAAGTTATTTATTGTTTTTACTCGTTCAACATAATCACAAATATCAGATAATGGATTTTTTACAGCGCAAGCCTCTAATGCATTTTTATTATACTTTTCGTTTAATAGAATAATCATTCTCTGAATAAAGAATTCTCTAATTTCATCAATACAATCTCTTTGAACAGGAAGCAATTTTAAGGCTTCTGCTATGTATTTATCAACATCAAGTCTTAGATTGTTATCCAAAATTGTTCTAACAACGCCTAAAACTGCTCTACGAACACCTAGCGGGTCAGATGAACCGGTTGGCTTTTTACCTGCAACAAATACAGCACACACAGTATCAATTTTATCAGCAATACCAACTACTTGACCTTCAATACCTTTTGCTGTTTCTGATTCTGCATTAAGCGGGAAGTAGTGTTCTTTTATACCTTGAGAAACCTTATCATTTTCTCCCGAAACTTTGGCATAATCTGCACCAATAAAGCCTTGTAATTCGGTAAATTCAAATACCAAATTAGTAGTCAAATCAGCCTTACAAAGTTGAGCAGTTCTTTCAATATCAGAACTATCAATAGCTAAATCATTAGCAATCTGATTTGAAAGTTTAACAAGTCTTTGAGTTTTATCAAACATAGTACCCATTCCTTTTTGGAATGTTACACCTTTTAAAGACTCAACAAAGTCGACAAGAGGTTTCTTAGTATCTTCATTAAAGAAAAATACCGCATCATCAAGTCTTGCTTTAATTACCCTAACATTACCAGCTTTAATATTTTCAAATTCATCACCTAAATAATTTGTCATTGTAATAAATTTATTTGTCAATTTACCATCTTTATATAGAGCAAAATATCTTTGATGAACTGCCATAACAGTTACAGTAACTTCTTCTGGAATATCTAAGTATCTTGGATCAAATTCACAAACAGCAGGAACAGGATACTCCGTAATGAATGTTACTTCTTCTAACAAATCATCTGTATAATGAGGTTGAGCACCTATTTCCGCAGCAGCTTTTTTTGCTTTTTCAACAATAAGTTGTTTTCTTTCTTCTTGATCTACAATTACACAAGCCTGTCTAAGCTTTTCAATATACTCAGTTGGATTATTAATAATAACTTCTTGAGTAGAAAATCTATGACCACGAGAGACATTTGAAGATTCTTTATCAATAATTTTTATTTTTACTTCGTTATTATCTAAAATTGAAACAATCCATTTTATTGGACGAGAAAATTTTTCATCATTGTATCCCCAACGCATAAAATGAGCGCCTTGAAGTTTTAAAAACAAACTTGGAACATTTTGTTGTAAAAGTTCTGTTATAGACATACCTTTAACTACGATCTTTGCATGTACATAATTATCTTCTACATATAAATCTTCTTTTGTTAAATTGTTTTTACGAGCAAAACCTTCACCAGCTTTTGTCAAATTACCATTTTCGTCAAATGCAACATTTTTTATAGGACCTTTGACAACTTTAACTTCATCCGCTGTTTTTTCATCTAACCCTTCGATTATAACTGCAAGCCTTCTTGGAGTTGCATAAACCTTAATATTATCAAATTTTACTTTGTTATCATTTAAAAAATTTGTAAAACCGATATTCAATTGTTCAATTGCCTGTGGGATAAACTTATATGGTAATTCTTCTGTACCAACTTCTAATAAATAAATACTCATTTTTAATCCTTATATTCTCTAATATCCTAGCAAAATTATAATAAAAGCATAGCTTAAAGTAAATAGCACTAGCAAATGAAAGCGAATTTTTAACAGATTATATTTTTGATATAATAAAACTTGAAGAGGAGAAAAACAATGTTAGATAATATACTAATACCACTAATCAATTGGATAGAAAACGTAGTTACAGCAATGGGTCCTGCAGGTGTGGCATTATTGATGGCAATAGAATCATGCAACATCCCATTACCATCAGAAGCAATTTTACCTTTTGCTGGCTATCTTGTAAGCAAAGGAGAAATGGATTTCCATGTTGCATCTTTCGCAGGTGCTATCGGGTGCGTAATAGGGTCTTTACCTTCCTACTATATTGGTTATTTCGGCGGTAGAACCTTTGTTGAAAAATATGGTAAGTACTTTTTAGTTTCTAAAAAGGATCTTGAAGACGCTGATAAATGGGTTGAAAAATATGGAGATTGGGCATTTTTTATCTGTAGAATGCTTCCAGTCGTAAGAACTTTCATATCTCTTCCTGCAGGAATTCTTAAAGCTAAAAAAAGAACTTTCTTCACTTTTACATTCCTAGGTTCATTAATCTGGAGCTACCTACTAGTATATGTTGGAGTTAAACTAGGGCAAAACTTAGACAAAATGAAAGATTTATGGCATAAATTTGATGTAGTAATAGTTTTAGCGTGCATAATTCTTTTTGTATGGTATATATGGAAACACTTCAAACATCTAAACGAAGACTAATTTTATAAAAATTTAGAATGTAAATCAGTACCACCTGTTTTTAATAGGTGGTATTTTTCTGCAATTTTTTCAACAGAATCTGGAGAAGAAAACTTGATATACTTTCGCCATCTAGGATAAGGATAATAGACCTCAATACCATCTAAACCTAAAGCAACTAAATCCCTCACAAAATTCTCTAAATTTAATGCCCAACAACAACAAGGATGAGCTAACACTGCAATGCCTCCTGCTTCATGAATAGCAGCAATCAAATCTTTAATATTTCTTTTTGCAAAGAATCGAATAATATCTACTTCTGTTCCGATTTTTGAGTGCGAAAGAAAAGGTTTTAGCGCATCATGTTTCACATCAATACCATATGCTAATAGATGTAAAAAAATATATTTATACCAAACATCAAACTCAACACCGGTCAAAACACCACAATCAGGATTATCGATATGCCCATCAATAGTATTATGATCTGTAATAGCAATAAGTTTATAACCATTATCTCTAGATTGTTTTACAATATCAACAAAATCAGCTTCTCCATCAGAATACACAGTATGTATATGTAAATTAACACGCCCTTCACTGAAATCATTTTTTGTAAACTGTTTAATTAAATCTTTGTAATTATCCATTGTTTTTCTAAACCTATTTGTAATAAAATTATATTACAATAAAGGAGAATTTATGTCCAAATACAAAATAAAAAATAGCATCTGGTTTGCATTAGCTGAGAGTATAAGAATTTATTTTACAAACATTGATAAATTCTTCACATACATGCTTTTTCCAGTATTTGGACAAGTTATAGGTATAGCATTTTCGTTCGGCTTATCACTTGGATTTGCAGACAAAATTGTTGCAAGAGTGGATAATCCATTAACAGCATTATTATTAGTATTAATATTAGCGCTACCTGGGTTACTAATATTTGTTAAAGCTTTTTGGGATTTTATGGTAGCTTATATTGCACTAAACTCAATGACAGAAGGTGCAATAAACACAGGAAGAGTGTATGATTTTCAATCGCATAGCGAAGTGGCTACAAGAAGGACATTCCAGTTTGTACTATTATTACTAGCGGTAGGTGTCTTAAGCTCAATCGCATCAAGTATATTTTTCATGATTCCAGGATTCATACTTTGGATATACTTTATACTTGTTTACCAAATATTCACATTTGAACCAGATTTAAAAACACACGAAATATTCAAAAGAAGCTTCCTATTAGTAAAAGGTAACTGGTTTAGAACCTTATTGCTAATGGTTATTTTAGGATTTTTCTCGATATTTATCATCACTCAAGGCGTAAGCGTAGTTTTTGATTACCTTAATCTTACGGATAAAATATGCTCTTTATTTGACCCAATATCTAGAGCAATTCCGTTAGACTTAACCAACGAAGCATTAGAACTGTTTAAATTACCGATAATAACCTACGAGATGATATCTAAAAAAATATATATGAGCATTTTATTTGGCATAGTAACAGGTTTAACCTTACCAATGAGAAGTATATGTTGGACTCTGTGGTATATTAACCTGACTCAGCTAGAACAAAAAAACAATTCTCAAAATAAAAAATCAAAAAAACAGAAAAATGACGATGGAGAATAGTTATGTTTATCTGTAAAAATTGTAAATCAATAGATAAATTTGAATTAATGTTTTCTCCTGACTACACTGGAGATAAAAACTTTTCACAAAAATATAACGACAAAAACGAAATTGAAATAACAGTTGATGGATACGTTTTTGTACCAGACTTACAATTTATGAACGAACACGCAGTCTGCAGATATTGCGGTCAAATTTATACATGGGACTACAACAAATAATAAGGAGTTGAATATGAGATTAGAAAATAGAAAAAATGATGAAACAAGAGAAATAAAATTTACAAAAAACTATACCAAACACGCTCTTGGTTCAGTATTAGTTGAATTTGGTGATACAAAAGTCATTACAACTGCATCAGTTGAAACTGGAAAACCTAAATGGATGGATAAAGACGATAACAGAGGGTGGTTAACAGCTGAATACTCACTATTACCATCTTCAACATCCACAAGATGTCAAAGAGAACGAACAAAAATCTCAGGTAGAACCCAAGAAATTCAACGACTAATCGGAAGAAGCTTGAGAGCCTGCGTAGATTTAACAAAAATGCCAGATGTAACAATTACAATTGATGCCGATGTAATTCAAGCTGATGGAGGAACTAGAACAGCAAGTATTTGTGGAGGTTATGTAGCTTTAGCTGATGCAATCGAAAAATTACTAGAAAAAGGAATATTAAAAGAAAACCCAATAATAGAACCAGTCGCTGCTATTTCTGCTGGAATCATAGATGGCGATGTTCGTTTGGATCTAAATTACGAAGAAGACTCTCATGCGCAAGTTGATTCAAATATAGTACTAACAAAAAGTGGTAAAATCATTGAATTCCAAACAACAGCAGAAGGTGAACCTTACGAGTTTAATCAAATGATTGAAATTTTCAATATTGCACAAAAAGGCATCAATGAAATCATTGCAAAATACTAAAATTTAGGCTATTCTAATACTATGAAAAGGATAATTTTTATAGGTTTAACACTAATAATAAGTAGTATTTCGACAACTACAATTGCTAAATCTTCAGAACTAATACAATCTACTCAAGGTATTGAAATTGAGGAAAGTATAAAAAATTCAAAAACACCACAAGAGATAAAAAATGAACAAATTCAAAACAAAAATCGTTCAAAAAAATATCTTAAAAATAAGAAAAAATTAAAAAAACTAGAATTTAAACATCGAGTTTCAGAAAAAGAACTAGAACACATTGAAAAAAGATTAGAAAACAAAAAATTAAAACTAGAAACTTTAACTAATCAAGAGAAAGGAGAATAAGAATGAAAAAATTATTTGTATCATTAATGGCATTATCAGTATTAGCAATAGGAACAGCAGCACAAGCTGGCCCATTAAGCGATGCATTAAATAAAGCTTCAGCTACAGTAACAAAACATGAAAACGCAGCTGCACAAGCTCAAAAAGATGCTCAAGCAAGACAAAAAGCTAGAGAAGCAGAAATCGCAAAACAGAAAAAAGAATTACAAGCAAAACAAGAACAAGCTAAGAAAGACGCTGAAGCTAGAAACAAAGCTAACCAAAAGAAACTTCAAGAAAAAAAAGAGGCTTGGAACACTCTATTAGGTAAATAAAAATTATAACAAAACAACAAAGGTGGAATTTTACATTTGTAAAATTCCACCTTTATAATTGCCCTATAAATATATCTATGTTAGTATAGAGTAATCAGACAAGGGATACATTTATTCATGCTAGTTGAAAAAGAAGTATTAACAATGAAAGGCGCAAAAATATTACTGGAAACACTTAAAAGCTTAGGTGTTGATACTGTGTTTGGATACCCTGGTGGCATTGTATTAGATGTATATAATGAACTTTATAATCAATCAGATATAAAACACATATTGGTTAGACACGAGCAGTCTGCTGTTCACGCTGCGGAAGGTTATGCAAGAGAAAGCGGTAAATGTGGTGTTGTGCTTGTTACATCTGGACCAGGTGCAACCAATACTATTACTGGAATTGTAAATGCTTATCTTGACGGATACCCACTAATTGTTATCACTGGACAAGTTTTTGAAAAACTATTAGGTCGAAATGCATTCCAAGAAGCAAACATATGCGACATGGTAAAATCATGCACAAAAAAAGTGTACCAAATTACCTCTACAAACAACATTCAGGAAACATTAACTGAAGCTTTTGAAATTGCAAATAGCGGTAAAAAAGGTCCAGTAGTTATTGATATAGTAAAAGATGTATTCACAGAACAAGCACTCTTTAAAGATAATAAGAGCACGGAAGAATTTGTTTGTAAAAATGAAATATCTCAAGAACGAATTCAAAAAATAGTGACAAGAATTTCAAATTCCACTAGACCTGTTATCATCGCAGGCGGTGGGGTAATCCACGCTGGAATTGAAAATCAATTATACAAATTCGCAACAAAACACAACATACCAATAGTAACAACAATGATGGGGGTAAGCTCTTTCCCAAAAACTCACGACCTAAACTTTGGAATGATAGGTATATTTGGAGATAAAGCTGCTAACCAAATTGTCAAAGATTCAGATTTAATCTTATCTTTAGGAGCAAGATTTAATGACAGAATTTCATGTATGTTCAACGATACAAATTTGTCAGACAAGTTTATTCAGATTGATATTAATGAAAATGAAATTTCTCAATTCATAAAAGCCTCAGATTACCTAACAATCGATCTTAAAGATTTCATTTCAGAAATGAATAAATTTGAATATAAAAATTTCAACAATTGGTATGCTGAAGCTCTAGAATTAAAGAAATTAAACACAAAAAGAGAAAAGCGTTCAAATTTACTTCATTCGTTTGAAGTTATTCAGAAAATTGATGAATATACATCTAATAAAGACATAACATTCACATCTGAAGTTGGACAACATCAACTTTGGGCGGTTCAAAACCTTACATTTAATAAAGACCGTAAAATCTTTGTTTCTGGAGGTTCTGGAACAATGGGATTTGGATTTCCTGCAGCAATTGGAGCTTCGGTAGCAAACCCAAATAAAACTATAGTTTGTATAGCAGGAGATGGTTCATTCCAAATGGGTTTACACGAACTTGCAACCTGCGTAGAAAATAACTTAAACATAAAAATAATGATATTAAATAATGGTTACTTAGGAATGGTTCGCCAATTACAAGAAAAACTTTGTAATGGGAACTACTCGCAGACCAAGATATCAAACCCTGATTTTATTACACTGGCTAAAAGTTACGGAATAAATGCTACTCGAGTAACTAAGCTTGAAGAAATAAACACAGCATTGGATATTGCATTTTCAACTAACGGAACCTTTATTATTGATTTTGCAGTAGAACCAATGGAATTACTTTAAAACGTAAACTAGACATTACCCTTTATAGGAATTAAGAGACTTGGACAATAATAATATGAACGAAACAATAATCAAAGAGATAAAATCTATTTACTCAGCAAGAATAAAAACTAATAACCCTGCACTTATTACCCCAGAAATAAGAGCAATTAAACACGAACAAAAAAATAATAAATCATTTTTTAATGGCGTAATTGATAAACTAAATATCATTGTGGACAAAGACTAATAAAATTAGTGGCACCCTCCACAGCCACCACACCCGCCATTACAAGAAGGGGAGTTATATAAATCATTAAAATCTACAACTTTATCAGCTAACACTGATTCTATTATCCTAGGATAAATATGTTGAGCTATCTTAGATAATTCTTTTGATAAACTTTCTAAATCAGTATCCAACCCTATTAAAACAGGATACTGAGCTAAAATTTTGTCATTTGAATAATTATAAACGGTAACCCCACTAACCTTAACTCCAGCCAAATACGATGCTAAAATAGGATTTTCTTCATTTTTAAATGCAGGCAATAAAGTTGGATAAATATTTAAAATATTTTCGTGTTTGATAGTAACTGTATTTTCAAAACCTGTTAACACAACCACATCAAACTCAGTCATATCAAAATTAGGAGAAACGACTTTTACATCAACGTCTTTTGCTACAAAATATTTTTCAATAGCAAAAATTATATCTTTATTATCTGAATCAATAATACCTAAATGCTTAACCATATGTAAATTTTATCATACATAAGCAATTCTTGTCGATAAAAATACTTTATATAATAGTAAAGGTATTTGTAGGTTATTTTGATGTCTTTAACAACAAAAAGTATAGATTTTGCAATTACAAAAGCTCCACAAGTTTTAAACACAACAACAGGAGCAATCCCAAAAGCAGTTAGTTCAATATTTACATCAACTTCAACTAGAAGAGTAATACAACAAGCTGCAACTTCAAACTCTAGTCAAACTGCAAGCAAAATAATAAGACACGGATTAGAAGAAATTGTTGTAGAAGCAAGACTAATGGACAAAGGTGGAATGATTACCCACGAAGGAGCTAGAATTTCTCACCCTGCACCAGTTAGAGCTGCATACCCTCATGATCCACACGTAATAGTAGGAGATAAAGTTTTCTATTACAGATACAAAATGGGCCCAAATGGTTGTGCTGTTAGACACGAAATTCAAAGATTACCAAATGGTGATATTCACATCAAATTTTTTGATAAAACTGGAGCTTGGGTTGATTCAGTAGAAAAAATAAAATATGACCCAAAAACCAGACCAATAACAGGCAAAGACGAAATAAAAAAACTACTTGAAGAAGCACGCAAAAATCCACCAAAACCTGCAGAAGTTCTTCCAGAAATAACAGAACCGCATTTCCAAGGATTTAAAAAACCTGAAGGTGCAACAAGTTGTGCAAGAATAACAGCTCAAGATGGAACTTCAACTGTTACATTCAGAGATAAAGACGGAAATTTGTTAAGAGAAATTCATTGTGATAAATCCGGATATCCTGTTGAATACACAAACTATGAACGTAAAATTGAAAATATAAAAGGACAAATCACAAGAGACGAAAACGGAATAGCAATTCCAATTCCAGGAAAAAGTAAATATGATGAAATTGTAACAAGCTCAACATACAGAATAAATGATAGCGAAATACTTGGGACAACTCAAACCAGAGAAGTAATTCCTCATGGTCAAGCAGGACAGCCTTTTAAAACAACGGTAGAAAGACGTGGTAGATTTGAAGAAGTTACAATTGAATGTGGCGATAAAAAAATTAACGAATTTTTCTTCACCTCAGGTGCCGCACACAAATATAGATTAGTTGCAGATAACGCAAAAGGTCTAACAAAAGAAGAAATTCGTCTTATCCAATCAGATCCATATTTAAGTTCAAGATATTATAACGATGGTTATGAATTCGTAGAATCTTCACGTCCAATTATATATGGACAAGAAGGTATAAGAAACCCTGAACGTACAATAATGACATATGCCCCACCAAATAAGAATGAAAATGGATGGCATAGGGCTAATTGGAGAGTTAATGGTGCCCCAGAAAGAGTTGGCGGACAAATAAATATGACTCCATCTTATGTTAAAAAAGGGAAAAAATGCGATGTAATTAATACAGAAGCTCACGAAACTAGACACGCTCACCAATACGACATAATGGAAGATAGAAGAAATGGCAAGTTAAGTGGTGAAGAAAAAGCCTTTGCTGATGAAATACAACATGCTCACGATAATTACGTTCCATCTGACGTTGATTTTGATGCGTATTGGAAAAATAAAATGGAAGTTGATGCAAGACAAAGAGGGCAGGAAGTCCAAGAACTTTTTGAAGAGCATGGTAAAAATCAAAGAAGAATTTTTACAGCATAAACACAGAAAAAAGCCCCTCAAATGAGGAGCTTTTTTGATTTATTTCAATATACTAACAAGTATCAAATTAACTGGTAGCATATTGCCACGTCCGACCGAGGACTAGTGACATAATGCTAACAAGATACCAGCAGCAACTGCTGAACCGATTACACCTGCTACGTTAGGACCCATAGCGTGCATCAACAAGTAGTTTTGAGGATTGTACTCTAAACCAACTTTGTTTGAAACACGTGCAGCCATTGGAACAGCAGATACACCTGCTGAACCTATTAATGGGTTAATAGGTCTGTGTTCTTTACCAGTCATTTTTGCAATTACACCAGTACATAAGTTCATCAATTTAGCCATCAATACACCAGCTGCAGTTGCAAATGAGAATGCAATGATACCTAAGAATAAAATGAACAATGTTTGAACAGTCAAGAACTGTTCTGCTGATAATTTTGAACCAACTGATAAACCTAAGAAAATAGTAACAATGTTAATTAAAGCATTTTGCATAGTATCAGAAAGTCTATCAACAACGCCACATTCTTTACATAAGTTACCAAATGTCAAAGCTCCAACCAAAGGACAAGCATCTGGTAAGAATATTACACATAAGAACAATACAACAAGAGGGAAAACAATTTTTTCTCTTTTTGATACCATTCTCAATTGATCCATTTGAATTTTACGTTCAGCATCAGTTGTTAGCAATTTCATAATAGGTGGTTGGATAACAGGAACCAATGCCATATATGAATAAGCTGCAACAGCAATCGCCCCTAATAAATGTGGAGCCAATTTTGAAGTTACGAAAATTGAAGTTGGGCCATCAGCACCACCAATAATACCGATAGAACCAGCTTCTGGCAAAGTAAATCCAAAGCAGCAAAGAGCTAACAATAAAGCTCCAAATATACCAAATTGAGCTGCACCACCTAAAAGTGCAGTTTTAGGGTTAGCGATTAACGGACCAAAGTCAGTCATTGCACCAACACCCATAAAGATAATTAGAGGGAACAATCCTTTATGAATACCTGCTTCATAAATAATTCCCAAAAACCCTGTTGGTTCTGCAATACCAGCTAGCGGAATATTTGATAATAAGCCACCAAAAGCAATCGGAACTAACAATAATGGTTCGTATTGTTTTTTAATACCTAGCCATAGTAAGAAACAGCAGATTACAAGCATGATAGGGTTACCAAACTGATGCAATACTTGCTCAAACACATTTGTAATTGAAGGATCAGCAGGCTGTACCATATTCATGATACCTGTTGAATTCCATAAGGCTAATAAACCTTCTTTTAAATCCATCTTTAACCTCCTAACCTACAGTTACCAATACTTGACCTGCTTGAACTTTGTTACCAACTTCAATTTCAACAGAGTTCACTGTACCAGAAACTGGAGATTTGATTTCAGTTTCCATTTTCATAGCTTCAACAACTGCAATTACATCGCCTTCAGCAATAGAATCGCCTTCTTCAACTAAAACTTTCAACACGTTACCTGGTAAAGCAGCTTTAATTGGAGTACCCTCTCCAGAAGATGCAGCTTTAGCTTCGGTACCTTCTTTAACTGAGAAGTCAAATAATTTACCGTTAACTGTAGCTTTTTCACCTTCAAATGCGACTGCATATTTTTTACCATTAACAGTAACTGTATAAGCATTTGAATCACTTGAAACTGATGGTGCTTCAGCTTTCTTAGCTGCAGATTTGTTAACAGAAACAGTACCTTTACCTAGTAAGAAGTCGATACCTTTATCTACGTTACCATCTTTACAAGCAGCAGCGATGAATAAGTTTTCATCAGTTACAGGAAGTCCTGCAGCTTTCAATCTTTCTTCAGCAGCTTTCAAACCTTTTTCTGGATCTCTATCATTCAAATCAACAACTTTTTCTGTAGTTGGAGCCATATTCATTTTTTCTTCTGCCCATTTAACTAGTTCTGGATCTGGTTCACAAGGAGTTTTACCGAAGTAACCTAGAAGCATTTTTGCATAACCAGGGTTAGCAACTTTCCAATCACCTTGAGTAGCATTCAAGAATGCTTGTTGAGCATAGAATTGAGAAACAGGAGTTACAGAAGTTGCGAAACCACCTCTTTCTACACATTCTTTCATTGATTTTACCAATGCTGGGAATTTATCAACCATACCCATATCTTTTAATTGGTTGATAGTTGTAGCTGTTGCACCACCTGGTAATGGAGCTTGGATTAGAATTGGGTTAACAGCTAAAGATGTAGGATCAAG
>JAZLBN010000025.1:0-28904 GCA_045613725.1 Candidatus Gastranaerophilaceae bacterium | reverse complement strand
TCCTTTTTCTGAATAAGAAAAAGTAATTCCATTAACATTAATGTTTTCAATATAAGTTTTTAAAATAGCAGGAAATGATAAATCCCAATAAGGAGCTGCTATTAAAATAATATCAGCATTCGCAAATTGTTTTGCATATTTAAACATAGGATGATTATAGTTTTTATCTTTTACTAAGTCATCTCTTAATTCCAGTTGTTCTTTATATAAAGGTGTTATTTTTTTTAAATCTAAATTAATTTCTTCTACTTTACCGTGTAGCTTACTTAGTGCATATTGTGCAAGTTCATTTGTCCTAGAATCTTTTCTGACGCAAGCATTTATGTATAAAATATTCATGTCTCTCCTCGCTTTTCTTAATAATTATATTATAAAATATTTAATAATACGTCCTATAAATTGCTGTGTGTTGTTTATTTTTTTGTTTTTATGCTGATACAATGTTTTTCCCCATAAATTCAGAGAAAAATTTGTTAAATTGTTTTAGTTCTGTTAGGTATTCATTTATGTATGTTTCTATATTTGTAGTTGAGATTTGGTCATCTGTTTTATAAATTATATTTTCAGGTACTCGGCTGATTGCGTCTTTCGTATATTTGCCTTGAGAACAATAATTATCAACTATTTTTGAAAATTTTTCTAATAAATAGTTATCAATTATTTCTCCGTTGCTATTATATATGCTCAGCCTCATGAATCTATCCTTACCAATTTGATGAGGTTTTAACCCTATTGAATACTCTTTATCTGGAATTGCGAATCTGAAGCCTCCAACGTCTCCTTTTGCCGCTATGAATCTATCACCAAAAAGTTTACGTGCTTCTGTTCTTTTGTTTTGGTATGTTGAAAACCATTCCTGTGAAACTTTTGTGAATTCTTCATTTAGTTCATTTAATGTTGTTACAAAGTTTTTGTTGCTGATGAATTCTTTTTGTTCAAAAGCTTCGTTTATAAAATCCTGAAGCACACGTGCACGAATTTTGAATGAGTCTGATGAGTATGCAATATATTTGATTTTTCCTTGTTTATCGTATTTTAGGGTGTCGTTACTTTGTGCATCTAAGATTTTACAACTCTTTTCATCTAGATATACTGATATGGATCCTTTTTCTGTGTTTCGTGAAACTTTAATGATTTTAAGTCCATCAATTTCTATTCGTTTTAAACTATAATTCTCTTTATCCGATTTGATATAAGTAATTTCATTTGTGTCAGTTGGTAAGATGTATTTTAATCTGTCTATAAAATTCTGTTTAATCATATTATAGGATAGATAATTTTTAGATTTAGATCCTTCTAATAATACTTTAGCAGATTTGAACGAATTAGCATGCAAGTATTGACTAAATTCATCAATCATAAAGTAATATTTTTCTAACATAGGTATAATTTCTGTTGCATTGATTTCTGCAGATGTCATTTTTGTGTCATTCTTAGGTATTACAGAAATGTTTTTTTGATTAAAAATTTTCTGTTTGCAAAAATTTTTGAATACCCCTTTTTCGACATCTATTAAGTATGCGTCTTGAATATTTGAGTCGCTATCAAATTTTACTATTCTAAATAGTTTTTCTTCCCCTTCTCTTTGTGGTAGGAATACTAATCTCTCAGAAAACATTTCATTATTTTCTTTTAAGAAAAAAGCAGTTTTATTTGGAAAAGGAATAAATTTTGGATAGCTTCTTTTTAGTGCATAGCGTTTTTCGGCTTCTATTTTATTTAAAAATTCATTAGTAGATGTAAATCTTTTTTTTATTCCTCGGGCTAAGAACATGGAATATCCGTTTTTATTGTTTTTAAAAACACCGTCTATAATATCGTTTATCTTTTCAATACCCCTATTTATAATAGGTACCATGTCACTAAATTTTTCTTCTAAGTTTAGTGTTTTAACAGTAGCATATGAGAGTGGATTTTTTGTATCTTCAAGAGAATAGAATTGGTTGTCCTTTAGTTTAAATCTTTGTAGGATATTTTTCGAGTCAAAAAATCCAAAATCAAATTCACCTTTTTTTAAATCAATAATTCGAATTGAGAATTGTTCACCTTTTATATCTCTGTCTGTAAAATCTTTGAATACAAATTTGAAATCTGGTTCAGCTATCATTGCCAATTTCCCGTATTCAAGGTTATAAAATCTGTTGAAACTATCTACAATAGCTCCTTTTTTAGATAATATAAAATCTTTCTTTATAGGTGTTAATAGAGTCTGTAATGTTTTTTGTAGCTCTTGAACATTATCTAGTGCAGTTTTATTTAAATAGTAAGCTCCATGAAAGCTTATGTTATTATTCAGAATTGGACGATAGTAATAATTGCTCAAATTTTTTGTTTGAATATTGTCATCTTTAGTAAGAGTTTCTTTTTGAACATTATTTTTATAATTATATTTGGATGTATTAAAATAGATTTTATGTATATTCATATTGCATAATTATTAAGTCTCATAAAAATAAAAGTTGCTATTTTTGTAATTGGTTTTGTTAATTATTATAAATGTTTAGAAATGTTGTCAAAAAATTTTTTGCGCATGTTTTTATCGTATCGGAGATAAATCTTTGTTAGTAAATTATAATAAAAATGCCTATAACCAGAATTTTCAATCAACAATTAAGTTGTTGAGTCCTGATGCATATAAAACTGAAGCTTCAAAAATTCTACAAAAATATTTTGTAGATTCTCCTTGGACCGTAAATGAAAGTGTTTTAGCTGATAGTGCCAAAACAGGTTGTGTAATTGATTGTTCGGTACTTGGTTTAACAGATGGACAACAAGTTTTGATGATGCATATATGTCCTACTCGGAAAGAAAATGATTCTTTTTCGAAAATTGTTGATTTTATAAAATCTAAAGTCGATTTAACTAATGATAATTTACAAGGTTTTATTTTGGGTTCAAAGCCAAAAATTTTCATTGATGACTTAAGAAGTACTGAACTGTTTGATAAATTTAAGAATTTTTTGGAGCAATATAAAATACCGTTTTCATATTTTAAAGGTGGAAATCATCAAAATCCTCATTCTGTAGCTTATCGTTCGAATACTGATGAATGGTTAATTTCAAATGAGTTCATAACAAAAGATTCAAAAAATATACCACCAGAAAAGTTTATTGAAAAAGTAAAAATGTTTGATGAATTTAATGTTTCAGATTTAGATGAAATAAGTTGGTAATTAGTTCAGTTTGACATATATAATCTTCTTGTGTAGACTTGTTTACAAAGGAAAGGATGGATTGTTATGTTGAAAAATTTGAAAAGATATGCAGATGAATTTAAAACATTTGCGGTGAAGGGTAATGTTATTGATATGGCTGTCGGTATAATTATTGGTGCAGCTTTTGGTAAAATTGTTGATTCTTTTGTAAAAGATATTATTATGCCACCTTTTGGTTGGGTTTTAGGTAAAGTTGATTTTTCTCAGTTGTTCTGGGTATTGCCTACTTTAGATGGAAAAGTTGAATCTTATCCGACGATTGCTGCTGCTCAAGAGGCGGGTGCTGTTACTATAAATTATGGTATGTTTTTAAATAATATTATTAGTTTCTTGCTTGTTGCCTTTGCTATATTTTTATTGATAAAAGGGATAAACAAATTGAAAACACCTGAACCAGTTGTAGAATCAGTTCCAACTACAAAAGAATGTCCTCGTTGTTATTCAACAGTAGATATTAGAGCTTCTAAATGTCCTAATTGTACAGCAGATATTTAAATTAAGTAAAAAACGGTGGTCTTTACCACCGTTTTTTTTATTATTTATTTTTAGAATAATTTTGGAATAAATCTGTGTTTAACCTTCTTTGTATATTCTTCGTATGCTGGATCCTGAATTAGGTGTCTTTCTTCTGTTATTGCTCTTAGGTAATATATAAAAATCCAAGCTAATGTTGAAAGAAGCATCATTATTTTATTGAATAATGAAATGTCTGCTAGCAACATTAGAGGTACTGTAGTTGCAACTATATAAATGATTTGCATAGAATAATCAGGGTGTCTTATTATGTTATAAGGAAATCCTGTTACTATACCTCTATTAGTTAAGTTTCCAGCTTTTGTTCCTAACCTTAAAATCGCAATTAAACTTCCTAAGTTGGCAAGAATAACAATTATGTTTAATGTTGCTAATAAATTAGGGTTATTTACTGGTAAAAGGTTTTCTTCTGTTACTCGAATGAAGCTATAGGTTAATAATGTTATTGGATAGTAACTGCAAATACAAGATAATACTCCTAATGGTGTGGTATCAACCGATTTGATTTTATTTTTAAATAGTGTAGTGTCAGATAAATAACTTACAAGATAAACTAGAGTTGTGATTGTGAAAATTATTTTCAACCAAATATCTCCTGTATCTATTATAAATTGCTTAAGTCCAGCAAGAACACCCAAACCAGCCATATCTGTTGCTGCTTGGTTCATCATAACCCATAGAAAATCGAAATTATATGAAATGTTTGGTAAATAAGTCTCACATAGTATATGTGCTGTGTATGTTGCAAAGAAAACTTGCATAAAAACAATCGTTAAAGCTTGTTTTTCTTTCTCTGTAGGAGTGATATTACGCAAGTAATCAGTAAGGTTTAACCCTCTTATAAATTGTCGTTTGATATAACTAAAGATAGTTAAACTTCGTGATTCTTTTATAGATTCAGGTTTGAATATACCTAAAAGAATTGGTGCAAATAATAAATATCCTGTGAAGAAAAATCCTAAAATTAAAGAATAATCAATTTGATTATTTGTTATGTTTTTGTAGTATGCAGGGCATAACATTACCGCAAATAAAAGAATTAAATATAGCGTAGTTGTTGCTATATAATGCATAAAAATATCTGATTTTGTTACTTCTTTTTTTTCTGTCATATAAAACTTCCCTCTTCTAAATTACCAAATTATTATACCATAATTTGATAATATGAACAAATTGTGTCAGTAATTTTTTTTGTATATTTTTATAAATTAAGTGAATAATTTATACATTTTGTTTAAGATAGCTTTCAACGAATCCATCAATATCACCATCCATTACAGATTCTACGTTTCCAACTTCAAAACCTGTACGGTGGTCTTTTACCATTTTATATGGGTGGAAGACGTAAGAACGAATTTGTGAACCGAAGTTGATATCTACATTTTCACCTTTTAGACTTGCCATCTTTTCTTCGTATTCAGCTTGTTTTATTGCAAGTAATTTTGAAACAAGAATTTGCATTGCATATTCTTTATTTTGTAGCTGAGAGCGTTCTTGTTGGCACTTTACGACGATACCAGATGGTTTATGTAAGATTCTTACAGCTGTTTCTACTTTGTTCACGTTTTGTCCACCTGCACCGCCTGAGCGCATTGTTGTAATTTCTAACTCTTCTGGTGGAATTGTAATTGTCTTTTCAAAATCTTCAATAATCGGTGATACTTCCAATGATGCAAAGCTAGTTTGTCTTTTACCATTTGCATTAAATGGAGAAATTCTAACAAGTCGATGAACCCCTTTTTCAGCTTTTGCGTAACCAAAAGCATATTTGCCACTGATTTTTAAAGTTGCAGATTTTATTCCTGCTTCTTCTCCATCTAGTTTGTCTAATAGTTCTGCAGACCAACCTCGTTGTTCTATCCACCTTAAATACATTCTAAGCAACATGCTTGCCCAGTCTTGAGCATCAGTGCCTCCAGCTCCTGCGTTTATTGTGATAATTGCATTGGCGTTATCGTATTCCCCCGATAACATTTGCTCGAGTTCAAATTTTTCAAGTTCTTTATTTAAAATCTTTAGCTGATTATAACTGTCTTCGATAAGTGCAAAATCAGATAATTCTATTGCTATATTGCAATCTTCAACTATATTTGACCATTTTTTTAGTTTTGATAAAATTTCTTTTTTATCTTTAATATCTTGTCCTATTTTTGAGACTTTTTTGCTATCTGTCCAAATATTGGGATCTTGCATTTGCTGCTCTAATTCATTTAGTTCAGATGAAAGTTTGTTTGGGTCAAAGGCACTCCTTTATGCTGATTAACCTTAATGTTATTTTATTTAATTCTTGTTTTAATTCTGTTTCCATATCTCAATTGTATTATAAAAATGCTTGCTTGCAATTCAAGGTAATGTTGTTATAATTAATTTTAGAGAAAGCTTATGGAACTTATTGTATATTTAAAAGAAATTTATAGTGGTAAGAGGGCTATATATAATCATATTACCTTGTTTTCGTTGTTGGGGATTATGATAATATTTCTAAATAATCTGTTTGCAGGTTTTGGATCTTCTTTATATATTGACTTTTTTGCAGTTCCTCCAACAACTTCTTTTGAATTGTGGTTTGCATTCTTTTGTGGCTTTTTTCTTCTGATATATTTGTTTGGGTATAGTTATGAATATATTAGTTCGTTATTTAAAAAAGAGGATTGTTCATTAATTGAATTTAGTTGGAATCCGTTTAAAGTGTTTTTTAAAGTTTTTCCTATGTTCTTTTTATGGCACAATTATTTTGTATTGACCGTAATTTTTGGATCGTTGATTATACTCTCCATCAATAATACTGTATTATTATATATTTTTGCGGCGGTTATGCTCTGTTTAATTCCATTTGTTTATATGGTTTTATTAACTTTTTGCTCTCGTTTTAAATATAGGATTAAGTTTTTTTATCCGTGGTTAGTTTTTCAATATTTGGATAAAACTTTTGGTGCGGTGTGTCTTCTGTTTCTACAAGTTTTATGTATTTCAATTATTCCTGCAGGTTTAATATTTGGTATTGTGAAATGCTGTACATATATAAAAAACGAGGTATACCAATTTGGGTTGGAATTAGCTTGTTTATGTCTTGGGGTATATTGTCTTTTAATAATTAAATATTTATTTTCAATAGGTTTAGTTAAGATAATTAAGGAAAAACTTTTACCTTAATTCCCTATGATTTGAATTCTTCCGTCATCATATATTTCCACAGGTTCTTTTGATTTTTGGAGAATGTTTTGAATACATCTTGTTGCATCAAAAGAATATTTTTCAATAATTCTATCAGGTTGGTTTAGATGCTTGAATCCATCATTGCCCAATGCGCAATAATCATTTATAACTGTTTCATAGTATTTATCTGTACGAGGATTTTTAATATCAATAGGAATTTCATTCCCAAGTTTGTCGACATAACTGATAGATTTTACCTGTCCAATTGTATTTACTGTATATTTTAGTCCTGATGCGTAAAAAATTCCTGGTTTATTAGCGATATTTGTGAAAGATTTACTTGCTAACTTAATGGCTTCAACGATGTCTTTTTCGCTGTAGCTAATTCTGTATAATTTATTTTGAAATGGTAATATGTCAGCTAATATTCTTGTATCAACTTTGCCTGGTTCAAAATAACCACGGATATTAGGTGAAGGTAAAAATGCTATGTCGCAATCTAAATCTTTTCTAATGCAGTCTGTGATGAAATATGCATGTGCATTCGGTTCAATAAGATCATTTTTTAATGGTGGTGGTGCAGATTTGATATATCCGTAGGTTTCTCTAACTCCAAAAATTTTATCAAAAATGTATTTGGCTGGAGCATATCTTTTAAAACTTCTTGTATAACCTATGTTATTTTGAACTTTTTTAATTATGCCGTTTTCATCAAATTCTAGATTAAGTATTCCAAAATTTTTTCCGTCTCTACCTGCTTGGGTAATTACAATAGGTTCTCCGTTTTTTGAATATAATAAATTTTTACCTTCAGTAACATCAACTATTAGTTCGTGGGAGTGCCCGCCGAGAATTACGTCAATTCCTTGAGTTTGCTTAGCTATTATTTTATCCATTGAATATCCTAGGTGGGACAATAAAATAATTTTGTTAATGCCCTCTTTTTGAAGTTTATCGACTTCTTTTTGGACATCTTTTATTGTTTCTTCTAGCTTGCTAACTTTTATATCTTTTTGGATAATTCCTTCTTTGGAACGCTTAAATAGATCTATTGGAGAGGTTCCAATTATTCCATACTTATGACCATTTCTTTCTTCTATGATTGATTTTTTTATATTATGGTGCCAATTGTTTCTAGGATTAATTTTAACATTAGAAGATAAAAGGTTATAAGATATTAGTGGTAAAATAGCTCCTGCTTTTTCTTGCATATCATATTCGTGATTCCCTACAGCAGAAGCATTTATGCCGATTATCTTTTGGAATTTTACGGCAAGTTGATTAGTCTTGAAATCCTCCCCAATCATAATATCCCCAGAGGATAGCTTAAATGTATCAACATTTTTATATCTGTTACGAGCATCAAATGCGTTTGACGCAGTTACGGTACGTTCCATGTTTATAGATTTCCCGTGATAATCGTTTATGTAAAAAATGCTGGTTTTTACATTGTTAGTCTGGTCGATTGGATTTATCATCTTAATGTGAGTCCCTTTACCATGTAATCACATAAAGAAAATTTTTGGGTAATTTTATATACTTTTAGTTACAAATTTTAAAATTTCATAATTTGAACTTCCCAATGCTTTGATAATTGTTCACAAATTTCGTTGACTTTATCTATAATTTGGATTAATACAATTCCATAATTAAGGCATTTATATTCACCCATATCGTGTAATCCGATTCTTGTCTTTATTACACATCCGTAATTTGTAAGGATTTCTTGTAATTTTGTTGCTTCTTCGATTCTGTTTGAAATCTTTATTCCAATTATTGTGCTCATATACCCTCCTTAATAAATGATATTTATTATCAAGGGTGGTTTATATTGGTAAGTTGGATAAATGTTTGGTTAATAAATAAAATATTATATAACTTCTTTGATTGCCGCAATCATTCCATCTGGGGAAGCTATATTTTTGCCGGCAATATCAAATGCTGTACCGTGTCCAGGGGATGTCCTTACTATATCTAATCCAATTGTCATGTTTACAGTTTTATCTCCAGCCACAGTTTTTATTGGTATTAGTCCTTGATCGTGGTAGTTTGCAAGATAACAATCGTATTTATCTTTCGTTCCTTGGTAATAATGTTGTGCAGCTTTTACAAATAAAGTATCAGCTGGGAGAGGCATTGTTATATTGATTCCAAGTTCTTGAAGTTTTTTGACCGCAGGGATTATAATCTCTATTTCTTCTGTTCCTAAAATTCCATCTTCGCCTGAATGTGGGTTGAATCCGCATAGTGCAAATTTTGGATTTTTTATGTCGAACTGAGTTTCAAAAGTTTTTACTAAGTTTTTTACTTTAGTAATAAGTATTTCTTTGGTAATATTTACATCTTTTAGTGCACAATGACGTGTTAATAGTAGCACTCTAAACCCATTTGCAACAAAAAGCATTTCGGCTAATTGATTATCTTTTGCAAGTTCTTTTTCAATAACTTCTGTTTGTCCGTTATAGATGTGCCCTGCTAAATGTAGTGCATTTTTTGCTACAGGTGCAGTTACTATGGCTTTTGGCTTTAATTCACAAACTTTTCTAAGACATTGAAAAGAAAATTCTCCAGCTTCTTTGGTTACTTGTCCTGCTTTTATTTCACTTTCGAATGGAATTTCTATAATTTCGTAATCTTTATTTAATTTTCCATAAAAATCCAGAATTTTCTTGTTCGAAATAATTACAACTTTATCTTCAGGTACTTCAAGTTGATTGAGAGCTTTTATAGTTATTTCAGCTCCAATTCCATTTGGGTCTCCTGTTGTAATTGCAATTTTATTCATAAATTAATCTTCGTGTTTAGTAAAATAATTTAGGATTTCTATAAGTGTACTTACTCCGCCAAGGTTGCCTGATTTTGTTACAATCCATTGATCAGAGTTGGCATTTTTGCTTAATGCAATAGCAGGAAGAACTTCATCAATTAATTGTAATTGATTAGCATTGATAGAATTACAACATTTATAAGAAGTTTCTCCGCCTAAGGTAATAAGAACTGCTTTTGAACGTAGTAAAACTTGCTTTGTTAACTCTGCTAAAAAGTCTGTTATTACATTTGCTAAACCTGATTTTGTTAAATCGGCTTTAATAGTATCTTCTGAGAAGCCGTCAAAGTTTTTTAGTAATTTAGATGTATGAACCATAACTATGTTATTTCCGGTTAAGTGTGTACAAATTCTATTAACTAAGTCTTCTTTAACCGGCTCTAGTACTGTATTCATATCTAATTCTATAATAAGGCTGTTTTCTTCAAATTCTGCACTTTGTTCTAATTTATCAATTTGGTTGGCTGTGATTTGTGTAGCGCTACCAGATACTATGAATTTTGGAAGTTTAGGTAATTTTATTGGTAAGGATTCTCCGTCTTCAGTTTTTTGGAACCATTCGTTACTTAGAACATTAGCGGCAGCGGCAGTTCCTACAGGTAGTATTTTATAATTTGATTTACCCATAGCCAAAACAATTTGTTCTAAGTCAGTGGTTGAAATAGAATCTGCTATGATTATTTTTGCCCCTTTTTCTATTAATTTGTTTATTTTTTTCAAAATAGGGCCTGCACCATCCATAATAGTTTTTAATTTTATTGAGTCGACTAAATCTTCAAGATTTTCACCTAATTGTTGCTTTAGTAGTGTTGGAAGGTGTGATTCTGAAATTGGAGAATGAGGGTCCCTTGCCATTTCAGTTCGTTCAATAGGAATACCTTTTAATAAATGATATCCACCAACAGTAATTCTTCCTTCCTGAGGAAATGCTGGCATGATGATTGCGGCATCCCATCCTAATACTTCAAGCATTGATAAAACTTCTACTGCAATATTTCCTCTGATTGTTGAGTCTATCTTTTTATAGAAAAAATCTGGATTGATTTTATCAACAAATAGTTGAGTTGCAATTTTAACTTTATCAAATGCTTCCTGTTGGGAGATATTTCTAGATTCTGTAGATATTGCCCAAGCTTGTTGGCAATTATTCGAAATTGGTTCAATATCTGTGTGTAGCAAAATATTTGTATCTGCACCGTTTAGTTTGAACTGTAAAGCGGTATCATTTGCTCCAGTTAAATCGTCTGCAATTATTCCTACTGTATTTGAACTTATAATCATAGTGTTTTATTTCTTATATTATAATACTTCTTCTGTATCTTTTTTTGAACCTAGTAATCTGATTGTGTTAGCTCGTATATAAAAAGATTCTTTTTCAGAATTTGTAGTTTTGTCTACCCAACGGTTGTTTGCAATAGCGCCATCAACTGCAACTAATCTACCTTTTTTTACGTATTCTGCAGCAAATTCAGCTTGTTTATCCCATATTTCTACATTAAACCAGTCAGTAACTTCAGATTTTGTTTTTGAATCCCATCTGTTTACGGCAACTGAAAAATTAGCTTTCATTTTGCCTGAGTCAAATGCTCTGAAACCTTCAGATGCATCTCTGCCTACTCTACCAACTACTGTTACTGTATTCATATCTTACCTCTTTTCAATTTCAAATATTATTACAAACTTTTTTTAATACGTCAATTAATACATTTTCATTAATCTACGTACTTCTTTTAGTGTTTCTTGAGCTTTAGCTCTTGCTTTTGCTGAACCTTCTTCAATGATTCTTTCAACTTCCTCTGGGTGTTCTTCGTAATATTTACGTCTTTGTCTGAATTCATCCATTGTCATATTGATTTTTTCACCCAATTGACGTTTGCATTGAGCACATCCTCTTAATCCTTTTTCGCATTCACATTTAACTGTTTCGATTTCTTCCTCTTTACCAAAGATAGTCCAGTATTTGAATGCAACTTCGCAATCTTCAGGATGACCTGGGTCATCTTTTCTCAATCGTGAACGGTCTGTGATTGCGCTCATAACTTTTTTAGCCGTATCTTCTGCTGTATCTGATATTTTGATATCATTATTAAATGATTTGCCCATTTTGTTTCCATCAAGACCACAAATTAGTGAACAGTGATTTAATATAGGTTTTGCTTCGTTGAAGAATTCTCCATATAAATTGTTGAATCTTCTTGCAATATCTCTTGTGATTTCAATATGTGCAACTTGGTCAATACCTACAGGTACGCAGTGTGCGTTGAACATCATAATATCAGAGCTCATTAAAACAGGATATCCCATTAAACCATAGTTTATTTGAGAATTTTGACCTTCTTTAGTTTTTAAGATTTTTGCCATATCTTTAAGGGTTGGGTCTCGTTCTACCCAGTTTTGAGGAGTAATCATGCCCAAATAGATATTTAATTCTGCAATTTCGGGAACTAATGATTGAACATATATTGTAGATTTGTTTGGATCGATGCCACAAGCTAACCAATCCATAACAACTTCTAAAATATGTTGTCTCAATTCATCTGTTTTATCGTATTTTGTAGTCAAAGCATGCCAGTCAGCTACGAAAAAATAACAATCGTATTTATCTTGTAATTCTACCCAATTCTGAATAACTCCAAGATAGTGCCCTAAGTGTAGCTTACCTGTAGATCTCATCCCTGATACAATAATTTCTTTCATAAAACAGTCCTTTCATATCCTGTTGTAATTATATAACAAACAGGTAAATAGTTATTTTTTCCTAACTTTTTGTAAATTATGCAATGTAAAATAGTAAATTAATTAAAAAGTCAGCAACGAGCATATAAATTGTTGAAAGGATAGCAGCTTGAGTTGTCGAATAACCAACTTCTTTTGCTCCGCCTTTTGTTTCATAACCCTTAGTCGCACAAACAAGAGCTATTAATGCTCCGAAAATGCATGCTTTTAATAAACTTATATAGATATCTTTTGTGGCGATCCAAGCCCAAACAGAAGTCATATATCTTGCAGGATGTAAGTTAATTGTACCCATTGATACAAATAAGCCACTTATTATTCCTACAAATTCAGCTATTAAAACGACCATAGGTACAGTAATAGCTGATGCTAAGATTCTTGGTGCAAAATAATAGCCGATTGGATTAATTTTTAATGTTTTAATAGCATCGACTTGTGATGTTACTTGCATATTGGCAATTTCTGCAGAAATTGCTGTACCAGCTCGGGCTCCTATTGCCAATGCTACAAACCCTGGTGCGATTTCTCTAATCATAACGATAGCGATAGAACCACCTATGTACGCTTCAGCTCCGGTCATTAAAAACTCTTTTGAAACCTGAATAGCGATTACAGCTGCGGAAATAAATGAAATAACCAAAGATATTGGTAATGAATCATAGCTAATTGCTGCAGCTTGAGATATTAGAGTTCTGAATTTAAGATTGCCAGTGCAAATGTATTTAATACATTCCCAAAGGTTTATCATACATAATCCTAAAAATCTAATCAACTTCTTATCCCTTCTATTGATTATGAATATATCATGAAAAATTAATGGGGTAAATATATTATTACTTGCAATATTAAATAAGTATTTTATTTAAACAATAAAAGTCTCAGGCAAACCTGAGACTTTTTTGTTATTTGTTTTTTGTGTGAAGTTTGCTTTTATCAATTGTTGCAATAAATTTGATTGCATCATTTGAAGGTATTGCAAAACCAATTCCGATATTTGAAATATTTTGGTCGGGGTTATAAATTGATTGGCTTATTCCGATGACTTCACCTGTTGTGTTTAATAGTGGCCCGCCAGAACATCCTGGGTTAATTGCTGCATCTGTTTGGAATCTGTTTTTTACATAGTCAATTCGCGAAATTATACCTTGAGTAAGTGTGTTTGAAAAACCGAAAGGATTCCCTATTGATAAAACTTTTTGACCAACTTTTACGTTTTCAGAATCGCCAAAGGAAACTGTTTTTAATGGTTTTTTAGGTTCAATTTTTATAAGTGCCAAGTCTCTATTTTTACCCATTTTTGCAATGAATTCTGCTCTGTATGTTTGACCGTTATATGTTGTAACGTCTATTGTTTTATAATTTTCTACCACGTGTGAACCTGTTAAAATCAACCCGTCTGGTGTTACTATACACCCTGTTCCAGCTGATAGTCCGTCTTTTAATTGTGCTTCTATTGAAACTATAGCTGGTGTGATTTTTTCATAAATGTTTATATTTGCTAGTTCGTCTGGAGCAAATTCTGCAAAGGCTACGCCAAAACAAAAACAAAGAATTGCTGTTGACATTGTTTGTACTACTTTTTTTAACATATTTTTTCCTCTTTATCTAAATTATTTGTCTTTTTAGATAAAATTGTATCCTCTTTGTTCTATATGTTATGGCTAATTTGAGTTTCTTTTTAGATTTTAAATTTTAAGCAAAAAAAAAGACCTTGTTAATATCAAGGCCTATCCGTTTAAATAAGAAGAGAGAGCTTTATATATTTATATAAAGTATCCTGAATCTGAAAAATTGCTAAAATTTTAATTTGAAATTTACATAACTTAACATGATTTTGAAAGTCTCTATATACGATGTTTTTTACGGGTTGTAAAATTTATCCCTGTTTGTGCTAGAATGTTGTTATATAAAAATATGAGAGTTGGTGTTATGAACATAGATAAAGATAAATTGATTTCAAGTATAAAGAAAATTTCTCAGCCAAAAGTTTTGGTTGTTGGAGATTTGGCGTTAGATGAGATGATTTATGGCGATGCTGAACGAATTTCAAGGGAAGCTCCTGTCTTAATTCTTCAACATACAAAAACTAAATTAATTTTGGGTGGTGCATCAAACGCAGCTCATAACGTATCAACGCTTAACGATGGTAAAGTTGGTGTTATCGGTGTTGCCGGTATAGATTATTATTCAGATCTTCTTTATGAAACTTTTGAAAAGGCTAATATAGATTGTTCTGAAATTGTTGAAGATAAAACTAGAAAAACTATTGTAAAAACAAGAATTTCAGGGTCTATTACAACCTCAATTACTCAGCAAATTGTTCGTGTAGATAGACAATCAAAAGGTCCTGTTTCAGATTTAACAGAAGATAATATTATTAAAAATATTGAAAAAGTTTTACCAGAATATGATGCTGTTATTATTTCAAATTATCATATTGGAACTTTAACAGATAAGATTATTAAATTTACAATTGATTATGCCAATAAATTGGGTAAGATTGTTGTTGTTGATGCTCAAAAAGATTTAGGTTCTTATAAAAATGTTACATCAATGACTCCAAATCATCCAGATACTGAAAAATCTGTAGGTTTTGAAATTAATAATGAGGATGATTTAAAACGTGCAGGTGAAAAATTGTTAAACGAAACAAATGCTAAAGCAATTTTGATTACTTGTGGTGCAGATGGTATGTTTGTCGCAGAGCCAAACGATAAGTTTACTAAAATTCCTGTATTTAATAAATCAGAAGTTTTTGATGTTACTGGTGCAGGTGATACAGTTACAGCTGTTTATTCATTAGCTTTAGCTGCTGGTATTGAACCTGTTTATTCGGCTGTGATTGGTAATATCGCAGCAAGTATTGTAGTTAGACAATTTGGTTGTGCTACAACTACTATTGATGAGTTGTTAGCTGCAGTAAAAGATTTGAAATTTTAATTTAAGGAGACTTTTATAATGGAAAAATTAAAAGAGCTTTTAAATTCTGAAAAACTTACAAAAATATTAGAGCTTGTTAAGAAAGTAAGAGTTGTTGATTTGATAATTATTGTTTGTGTTTTTGTAGCTTTAGGGGTTGGCTTTTCAACATTCAAAGGCGTAAGACAAACTGCTGATAAGCAAATTGAGGCAACTTCTAATATCGTTTTTAAAGTATATATGAGAGGTGTTACATTTACGGGTAAGGATATTCCTATAAGAAAAGGTGATAAAACTTTTATTAGTATTAGAAATGTTCCATATTCTGAGTTGGAAATTTTAGATGTAAAAGCTGATAGAAGAAAAATAGTTCTACCTACTCTTAACTCAAAAACAGTTGTAATCGTTGTGGAAGATGTTGGTCAGCCTGATTTGTATGATGTGGTGGTGACTTTAACTGATAAAGCAAAAATTACTAAAGATGGAGCTGTTGTTGGTGGAAATAAAGTTAAGATGGGGTTACCAATTACTTTAGAAGGTGCTCAATACAGATTTACTGGTTCAGTGTCAGATATAAAAGTTATCGATGCAGTTGATAATGAAGCGTTACATAAAGATTTAAATACTACCGATGATATTCAATAAATTATTAAAGTATTCTCAAAATAAATTGAGCTATTTATATGATAATAGTTTGTTTTTACAAAATATTGACTGGTTTATTTTACCGTTTATTTTGTTAACTTTTGTCGCGTCAACGGTGTTGAGCTCTGATTCTATTGGGTTGGTTGCTTTAGTTGTTATCTTTTTAACTTTTATAAAAATATTTACCAACCCGGATGTTAAATTAGATTTAAAAACTTTTGAAATTTGGTTGATTGCTTATTTTATGATTGTTGTCATAAGTCTTTTTGGGTCAACTTTGTTTTCTTTAAGTTTAAAAGGTTTTTTAAAAACAGCAATTTATTTAGGTTTTTATTTTTCTGTAGTTCAGTATTTAAAAACTAATAAATCTCATATAATGTGGATATTGTTAACTATTGCTGTTTGTATTGCAGGTGAGTCTGTTGTTGGTTTTTTACAAAGCTTTTTGCATTTAGATGCGATATCAACTTGGCAAGATACGTCAAGATTGAATCCTGAAGATGTTTTATCAAGAGTTTATGGAACATTAAAACCTTTTAACCCAAATCTTTTTGGTGGATATTTAATTTGTGGTTTTCCTGCTGTATTAGGCTTTGTATTTTATTTTTTCAATAAGAAACATTATAAGTCTGCGCTATTATCGGTTATAGCTTCTGTTTTTGGTGTGTATACCATCTTTCAAACTGGTTGTCGTGGTGCATATTTAGCCTTAATGTTAATATTTGTATGTTTGTTTTTTGTATCGGCTAAATTTTTCTGGAATTCTTATAAAAAACTTTATGTTTCAGTTATAACAAGTGTTACTGCATTATTTTTTATGGCAATAACCTTTGTAGGGGCTTTGAGATATAGATTTTTGTCAATATTTGCAATGCGTAATGATTCATCAAACTCTTTTAGGTTTAATGTATATCATTCTTCTTTAGATATGTTTAAAGATAATTGGTTATTGGGTATTGGGGTCGGAAATAAGAATTTTCGAGAAATATATGGGCTTTATATGAAAACAGGATTTGATGCATTAAGTGCGTATAATATTTTTCTCGAAATAGCTGTTGAAAGTGGTATTTTTGCACTCTTGGCTTTTATCGGGTTTCTATTTGCTATGATAAAATCTACAATTAATTTTATTCTAAATTCTACAAATGTTGAGTCTGTAATTTTTGTCTCAATGTCGATTATCTCTGTGTTGGCGGTAATGTTCCATGGGTTTGTCGATACCGTGTTTTTTAGACCTCAAATACAATTTGTCTTTTGGACATTTGTCGCCGTTATTTCTGTTTTAGTTGATAATCAGCGTTGTTTAAAAAACTAAAAAAAGTCGAGTAGTTCGACTTTTTTCATATATTTTAACACCAAAAGCCTCTGCAGCATCCAGGTCCACCCATCATTGGGTTAAATCCCATTCCCATACCAGCATAGAATCCTCCTCCCATCATCGGCATTGGAGAGTAGAATGATTGACAATTATTAAAGAACATCCAAGGAGAGCACGCGCTCATTAGCCCTAAGGTTCCAATAGTATTTGAAACAGGATTTCCGTATCCCGCATACAAATTTATATTATTACCCATAGGGTTTCCGTGTAATTGCATTTCATATGCAACTTCGTTTCTTGATATGCCGTTTGCGAGGTTCCCGAAAAGGTTCATTGCAGCAAGTCCTTTTGGTGCCCCCATTTGTCGTTGTTCTGCGTAGTTTATGGTGGAAGCAAGACCGCAATTGATATTGCTTAGTATTCGCATTGTTTCTGCAAAACCCATTAATCATCCTCGTTTTTGTGCTAACTATTAATATAAAGTGAGTTTTTGGATAATTATTGCCAATTTTTCTTGAAATGTGAAGATATATTAAGTATATATTTTTTATATTAGTAATTCCGACAATAATTTTTTATACATTATGGCGATTATTTTAATTGATTAAATTTGTACAATTCAATTATATAAAAGACTTAGTGGAGTAAAATTATGTTTATTGGAAATAGTTGTAATGATTGCAATAGATTCAATCGTTTGGAAATGAAAAATATTAATCAAAATTTATTACCTTGGTTAGAAGACATTATTGAAGAAAACAGTGGTAGAATCGAACGTAAGGAATGGAAAAGTAAATATAATAGTTATGTTGTCTATGATTATGAACCATTTTGTACTGAAGGTTTTGAAATAAATTTGGTAATATCTTCAAAGGATGATGCTCATTTGAATTTTATAAAATATTTATATGATGAAAAGGTTAATACTATTGAATATTTAAATAATTGTATAACTAAATGATAGGAAAAAAGAGGATAACTATTGTTAGTTATCCTCTTTTTATATTATTAAAATTTTATTCTTCAGTTTTTTGGAAACATTCTTTACAGAAAATTTCTCTACCTGGAATAGGTTTGAATGGAACTTGAGTTTGAGCTCCACATTTTGAGCATACAGCGTCAAACATTTTTCTTTTTTTTCTGTTATTTTTTCTACGAGCTAATCTACATTCAGGACATCTTTTTGGTTTATTTACAAGTCCTTTTTCTGCGTAAAACTCTTGTTCTCCTGCTGTGAATTCAAATTCTTTTCCACAATCTTCACAAACTAATTTTTCATTTTCGTACATTGTTGTTTTCTCCTGATTCTGTTTTATATTTGAGAAACCATTGGTTTATCCCTTCATTGTACACTATTTTTTATTTTTTGCAAGCTTTTGTATTATTGACTAAATTTTGGTCCGTGAATTTGGAGCTTTCTGTTCTCAATTTGGTGACCTTTGTTTGTTGTATTGTGATCTTTGTGGTTGTTATCTGCTCGAGCTGTTCTTTTAGCTTTAGCTGCTATATGTTTTGCTTTGTTTTCGATTATTCTTTGTTGGAGTTGAGGTAATTTTTCTTCAATGTCGCCAATATTAATTTTTACTAATTTTGAGCGAAGAGCGAATTCATCTCTCAAGACAACTATATACTCTCCAAGTAAATGTGCATCTTGTAATTTGCCATTATTTACCCATTTTTCAAATATGTCTAATAGTCGATTAATGTGATTTTGAATATGTTTTGGAATGTTTTTATCTTGTTTTAGAATGAAGTCATCAATTAAATCATCTGTTTTAATGCCATTAAGCTTTTGTGAAGTTAGAATAGTTACTCGATAATCACTAAGACCTTTTGCATATTCTTCACCATTTTTTCTAGCTTCAGCTTCTTGTTTGTATCTTGTTTTTGCATATATGTGTTCATCTGTACCTTGTGATGGTTCTAGTAATCTTAATGCAATATCTTCCGATGTTCTAGGTATTTTTGTAACCGTGTCTGTTGCGTGGTGGTATTTAAATTTGTATGGTTGGGAATATTTTATTATGAATGCACTGATAGAATCTGAAGATTGAGGAAGTTTTTCTGCAACTTTCATAAGTTTTGTTTTTATTGATTCATCTGAAATTTGAATTTTATCAAGTGCGTATAAAAAATTCTTACGTCCAAATCGATTTTCTGGTAGTGGGTTTGGTTCAAAAATTCTATCAAAAGATTCATTTAGAAGTTTTCTGACCTTGTTATATTCATCTCTAGGTAGTTGTCGTATCATTAATCCTAGTTTATCAAGTATTTTTGTTTGTTGTGTTATTAATGTTTTTTCTGCAGCATCATATTTTAATTTTAGTAATTCTTGTAATGTTAAGTCAGGATGTTTTTTTGAAAGTGTTTCTAATATTGAAAAAATTTCTTTTTCAATATTGAATAACATCTCTTTGTAATCTTTTAAGTATTTTATTGCAGTGGAACTCTTTTTGTTAAATAACCCCATTTGTTTAAGAGTATCAATGTCTTCTCTTGAAATTAAAATTTTCTCACCATAAGCATCGGGTATACCTTCTCTTAATAGTTTTTTGAAAAATGTACGAGAAAATTTTTGTTCAAAAGCATAACTTATTTCGGATACGCCACCTGTAAAATTGATATTTATATTTGGTTTTATAATATTTATGAATGAGTTTTGTAAGGGTATTGATTTACGCCAATCGATATTATTCTCAATTACATTCTGGCTTTTTGCAGATTGTTGATTTTTTTGAGTCGATTGTTTAATGTTGTTTACTTGATAGATATTTTGAATTTTAGTTATTTGCATATCCCTATTAATTCCCTAAATAATATTTTTTGATATTTGTGTAATAAAATGTAACTATTAATATAAAAGTCTTCACAATATTAGTGAAGACTTTTATGTTAATACACTGGTGGTGGTTGAATATAGAGCGGTTTTAGTTCTTGCCATTTGCATTCTGAGGCTTTAGATTTTTCATAAACTAATTTCGCTAATATTTCACCTAGCGGATATTCATCTTGCTGATATGATATTCCGCCTAATTCTTTTTGTAATCTGTCATCTGTTATTAAGAAATATTCTTTTTCTTTTAAAAGATTTTTTATATCATCCAGTTGGATAGCACCTTTTATATCTTCATCGTATCTTAGGTATGCACAATTTTTTCTTGCATCAAGTGCTACCATAGTCGGTAAATCAGTATTGTTGATGGCAGAAAGTATTTCTAATGAAGAGATTCCGCAGGCTTGAATGTTTAATTGTTGTGCCATCATTCTTGCAACTGTTGTACAGGCTCTAATACCTGTGAAACTTCCAGGTCCGATGTTTGTACCAATTATGTTTAAATCTTTTGTGCTGAAATTATTTTCTTTTAAAATATCTTTAATTGTTGAGATTAAAAATGCTGAATGATATTTATTATCTTTATTTGTTACAACTTTAGAGGAAATAATTGTTTCTCCTTTAGCTAAAGTAACATACATTTTATCTAAGCAAGTATCAAATACTAGTATATTCACTATCCTAATCCTTTTACTATTTCTATACAATCTTGTCCGATACCTTCAAATGAATAGATTCTATTATCGTCGTCATCATAGGTTACATTAATTTTTATGTGATTGAAAGGGATTTCGTTTTGAGAAAATTCAGCCCATTCAACAAATGTAATTTGTCTTCCTTCAGAGTATTCACGTAGTTCGTCAGTTATTGTTTTGACTCCTTCGTTTTCAAGACGATATAAATCAAAGTGGTAAACTGGTATATTTGCGCTATGGTATTCATTCAGAATAACGAAACTAGGACTTGTTACTTTTTCGGTTATTCCAAGAGCTTCAGCTACAAGTTTTACGAAAGCTGTTTTCCCTGCTCCGATTTCTCCATATAAATTGATAAAACATCCGTTCTTTTCAACTATTTTGGCAAATTTATTTGCTAATTCTTTTGTTTCTTCTAGATTTTTACAAATTTTTTCAAATTTATTCATACTGTATAACTACCTTGTTTCGTCCTGTGTTTTTGGCTTGATAAAGCGCCTTATCGGCTTTTATTAGTAGATCTTCATCGTTATCATTTTCTTTCATTTCGTAAATTCCAAGACTTAGTGTTACGTTAATTTCTTTTGTCTCAGAATCAGGGTTTACTTTTGAAATGTCTATAACTTTATTTTCTATTGTTTTTCTCAAACGCTCCGCTACCATTTTAGCTTCTTCTATTTTTGTGAATGGTAGTAGTATAGAAAATTCTTCTCCACCATATCTTCCTGCTATATCGTATTCTCTCAATTGGCCTCGGATGATTTTAGCGATGGTTTTTAGTACTAAATCTCCAACAGCGTGACCGTATGTGTCGTTTACACCTTTGAAGAAATCGACATCCGTCATAATTCCGCAAAGTGGAGCTTTTTGACGTTTTGCATTAGAAACTTCTTGTTTGATACGTTCTTCAAGTTGTCTTCTGTTATAAAAACCGGTCAAAGCATCCAGTGTAGCGTGTTTTAGTATCTCTGCATATACGTTTGCTCTATTAATTGTTGTAGCAATTTGGGATGATAGTTGAGTTAGGTAATCTTCGTCTTTTTCAGAAATTTTTTCGCTTGTGCTTTTAGCAACTAATATTCCAACTTCTTTACCTTCGCTTTTTAGAGGTAATGCAAGTGTTTTTTTATCTTCTGTAAATACTTTTTCTGAAAAATTATCAACAATATCAATTATTTTTGGGTCTTTACAAGCAGTAGGCCAAGCTAAAGCATTTACGTTTGCGGCTTCATTTGTTATAAAAATATAAATTAGGTAGTCTTCAAAAAATTTATCTATCATTTCTCCAACGATTGGAATTACATAGTTCAATTCGTATTGAGTTTCTATGATTTTTGCAATGTTTTTCATTGTTTCGTGAAAGCTAATGTTTTTTTGCATTTTTTCACTTAAAATTACGTTTTGGACTTTTAACGATATAAATGGAGCTGCCACTTTTATAAATGATTTTAGTTCGTTGTTTCCACCTTTTATGCAAAGATATCCAATACTCTTTCTGTGTTTAAATATTGGGTATTTTATACCATCATTTTCAATTATTGGAGATTCAAGGTAAGTTTTTTTGTTGATATCAATAGAAAATTCTTCTACATCAAAATTTTTTTCAAAAAAAGTTCCCAATGAAACTAACAGTGATTTTTCACTGTAACTTTCACTAAGAACTTTAGAAAGTTTTTCTATTTTTTTTATCAATATTAAACCTCAAGTTGTTGTAAAATTTCATCAGGAATATCGAAGTTTGCGTATACATTTTGTACATCGTCTAATTCTTCTAATCTTTCGATTAATCTCATTATAGATGTCGCAGTTTTTAAATCAGTAACTTCAATATTGTTTTGTGGTATTCTTGTAAATTCTGCGGTTGTACTTTTGAACCCTTCAGCTTCAAGCCCTTCAACTACACTTTGGAAATTTTCAACTGATGTTAGTACTCTGTAGCATTCTTCATCATCTTGAACGTCATCAGCGTCAAGGTTTATTGCAGTTTCAAATAATGCATCAAAATCGATAGTTTTTTCAAATTCAATACTACCTTTTTTATCAAACATCCAGCTTACACAGTTTGTTTCGCCAAGGTTACCATTGAATTTTGTAAAAATACTTCTAACATCACCCGCTGTTCTATTTCGATTATCTGTCATTGCCTCTAACACGACAGCAACACCACCTGCAGCGTATCCTTCGTATGTTAATTCTTCGTAATTATCTGCTCCACCTGCGCCAGAACCTTTTTCTATTGCTCTTTTAATGTTGTCGTTAGGAAGTCCTGCGGCTTTAGCTTTTTCTATTGCTGTTCTTAATCTGAAGTTCCCTGCAGGGTCTGCTCCACCAAGTCTTGAAGCTACAATTAACTCTCTAGAGTATTTTTGGAAAACTGCGGCTCTTTGTGAATCTGTTTTAGCTTTTTTATGTTTAATGGTTGACCACTTTGAATGTCCTGACATCTATTACCTCTTTTTATTGTCTAATCCCTATGTTTTTGATTTTATCAAAAAAAACTACTTTTATCAAGTAAAACAAAATAAAAGGACTATCTTGTATATGATAGTCCTTTTTCTTGTTAATTATAGTTATTCGTAAATCCATCCGTTAGTTAAATCGATTTTTAGTGTTTCTAGTAATTGAACATTAACTGTTTCGCCTGCTGGAACTTCAAGATGTTCACCTTTGAATGCCCATCTTACAAATTTCATCCACCAATTTCTATCTTTTGTAACTTCACCTACGGCACTAAAGCTTGTAGTTTGGTCATTTTCAGTTGTTATAAGAGCATTTTTCAAGACTAAAACACCATTTCTAACGAAGTATTTTCCTGCTCTAACGTCAAGTAATTGTCCATTAAGTTTTGCACCTTCTCTTACTAAGATGTATTTATCTGCTGTTACATAGTTTTTCGGAACGCTTGCAGTGTACATTGTTCCGCCCTCTGATGTTTGAGAGCTTATGTATGTAGTTAGTTTTATTGGAAGAACTGTACCTTCAGGGATTGTACCTATACTACCTTGTACTGTAGCTTCTTTTACTACAAAACCTTCTCCTATTTTCTTTCTCATTGCTTCAGCTAATTTAGCGTTAGGGTTAAGTTTTGCTTGTTCCATCATTCTGAATAAAATTGCTGCAACTTCAGCTCTTGTTGCTGGTCTATTCGCTTCAATTGAAGCTTTTTCTGCAGAAGGAACCACAACTAACATTCCAAGGATTTCAGCTTTACCTGCAGGAATTAAAAACCACTCAGGAATAGTATGAGAATCGATGTATTGTTTTGCAAGAACTTCTTTGGCTTTTGCTATACTAATTGTTTCAGTTGTAAGAGCATTAACAGCTACTGATAAAGATTCCGCTCTTGATACAGAGTCGTCTGGTCTAAATAATTCACCTTCTTTTTCGTATGTTATTAAATCAAAATAAAGTGCTTTTTGAATATCTTCGTAAGCCCAGTGATTAGGGTCAATATCTGTAAAATTAACTGGTTGTATAACTTTTGTATGGTGTTGGTTTAAAGCTCGGATTGCCATAGCTGCAAACTCTGCTCTTGTAACATTTTCATCTGGCTTGAATGTTCCATCTGGGTACCCAACGATAACTCCTTGTTCCGATAATAGTTTAATTTCTGAAGCGGCCCAATGTTTTGCGTCAACATCAGGAAATGCAAATGATGGTGTGATTCCAAGTGCAATAATTCCTATTGATAAAATGAATTTTAATATCTTTTTCATAAACAACTCCTGTAAATATCCTACCAATATAAATTTACCATGATTAGATTGGATATTCTAAAGAATGTAAATTTCTGTTACAGAAAATAAAATAATATTGGTTTTTGGGCAAAATTTATTTTTACGTCATTTAATTTAAACATAATTTTGCAAAATGGTCTGAGGTTAAAAATGAACATTCAATCAATTAGTGTTACTCCATATAATTATCAAAATAAATCAAAGCCTTCGTTTGGTGCCATTCATCCTACCAGATATTTTGAAATGGTTGATGAAAATACCTATAGACAAATTGTTGATACTGATTTGATAAAAAATACATTGCAAAAGAAGATTGTTACTTGGTTGAACCATGATTATAATGCAAGAATGAAATTGAGGAATGGCTCTACAGTGAAGTCAAAGCCGGAAACTCCGGCAACAAAGGCTATTAGAGAACGAATCACAAGGTTTTTTATAAATAATGACTCCGATTATCGTAAGTTTGGTCAAGATCGAGCTTCGTCATATTTTAATACCAATATGAATACCGGAGTTATGCATTCATACTTATTTACAGGTGAATCTGTTAATGTTTTGGATGTTCAAGCTGAAAATATAAAAAATGTTCAATCACAAATAAAAAGATTAGCATCAGATATGCAAGGTTATTATGGGTTTAAGTATGACGATGCAAAAGCTCGAGCTTCAAAAGAATTAGAGTTTGATTTAGCTAAGGCAAAGTCTGACTATCATGAAGCGGTATTAAGTTTGTTACGGGATCCAAAAGAAAAAGCTAATCCGAAAAATACAGTATTTAACGCCTTTTTCTTACCAATTACCAAAGGTAAAAAGACTACATACGAACTTGTAAATGCAACATTTGAACCTCGTTTAGTATAGTAAATATTTAATTGTTTGTTTATCCTACTGGCTAATATGTTTGGAGTTTTCTTTTTATGCAATTAAAAAAAGGTGATTCTGTTAATATAATTTTAGTAGTTGACCTTTACTTATAACTGTAATTTAATACTTCTGTAGATAATTGAGGTTTTTTAAGTTGGAAAAGTTTTTGCGAACAGAAATGTTGTTAGGTCATGAATCCATGAATAAGTTGAAAACATCACGAGTTGCAGTTTTCGGCATTGGTGGTGTTGGAGGGCATGTTGTCGAGGCTCTTGTAAGAAGTGGTCTTGGCGAGATTGATTTAATTGATAATGATGATGTTTCTGAGTCTAATATTAACAGGCAAATTATAGCAACTACCAAAACTGTAGGGTTACCAAAAGTTGAAGTTGCAAAACAAAGGCTTTTGGATATAAATCCGGATGTAAAAGTAAATGCCTTTAAAATGTTTTATACTCCTGATACCGCATCTCAATTTGATTTTTCTAATTATGATTATATTGTTGATGCTATTGATACTGTAGTAGGGAAAATATCTCTTATTGAAAGGGCAAAATCTGTTGATGTCCCAATTATTTGTGCTATGGGGGCGGGGAATAAATTAGATCCTACAATGTTTGAAGTTGCAGATATATCAGAAACTTCAGTCTGCCCACTTGCCAGAGTTATGCGTAATGAATTAAAGAAGCGTAACTTAACAGGAGTTAAAGTTGTATATTCAAAAGAAATTCCTCAAAAACCAACTCTTATTGATGAAAATACAGGTAAATCTATTCCTGCAAGTATTGCATTCGTTCCGTCTATTGTTGGTTTAATTATTGCAAGTGAGGTTGTGAAAGATTTGGTTAAATAAATTACCATTTTTTAAAAATGAAAAATACCGCAAGAATTATAAAACAAAAACCTACTAAATAATTCCATTTAAATTGTTCTTTTAAATAAGTTACTGAAAATATACTAAATACAACGAGTGTTATAACTTCTTGTATTGTTTTTAATTGAGCAGCATTGAATGTTTCATACCCGATTCTGTTCGCTGGTACCTGAAAGCAGTATTCAAATAACGCAATTCCCCAACTTACTAAAACAACAAGCCATAGTGCAGATTCTTTGAATTTTAAATGTCCATACCATGCGAATGTCATAAATACGTTTGAAATAATCAATAAAACGATTGGTATAATAGTTCTTATCATGTTTATAAATCCTCATCTAATCAGTGTTTTTATGAATTTATTATATGACAAATAAAAATGCTTGACAGTGAAAATTTTTTTGCTTATAATGATTTCATAAACACGCGCCGGTATAGCTCAATTGGCAGAGCAACGGTTTTGTAAACCGTAGGTTGTAGGTTCGAGTCCCATTACCGGCTTTTTTACTGAAAAATCGAGCTCACGCAAGTCTTTTTCTAAAGTAAGGCGGACTTAAAAAAGAAAGCTAAAACCAAATAGGTGCTTGCCAATGACTCTCAGTAAACCACTCAAGCCCTTGTGGCTCAGAGGTAGAGCACTCCCTTGGTAAGGGAGAGGTCACGAGTTCAAGTCTCGTCAAGGGCAAGTTTAAACCGAAACGAGATTAAAGTTTGAAAATTAAATATGGGTAGGTGGCCGAGTGGCTAAAGGCGACAGACTGTAAATCTGTTCTCGAGAGAGTACGGTGGTTCGAATCCACCCCTGCCCAAATTATTAAAAAAGAGACTGGACATTTGTTCATGTCTCTTTTTTCATGATTCTGTAGTTGTGGATGAGAACCACCACAAGGCAAAGCCTTGTTAGTGGTTCGAGCGAGGAGCGAGCAGAGTGCGAAGGACTTTTGCGAAATGAATAAAATTCATTGAAGCAAAATCCGTAGACACGTTTAACGCGAGCGACTCAAGACAATCCACCCCTGCCCACCACTAATTTAATCCCTCTTAGCCAGAGGGATTTTTTCATGTGTATTTTAATGAGTAGTTTGGTCGGATGTCTTTTTCGTCATTGCGAGGGCGAAATCCCGAAGCAATCCAGCTCTTTCCGATTTTAAACGGTCGGAAGTTTAGAATTTCAAACCACTCCAAAAGTGACTTATGTTGCACTTTTTTACTCATTATTTGCACAAAATTGCACTCTTTTCGCACAGCTTTTACAAAATAGGTCGAGCTTTAGCCTGACACCTTTTATATTTTTTGTTTTTGTTGGGTTGAAATCTGACCTATAAATTATTTATGATTTATCATTGTAAAAGCTGTAACTACTTCTTGTACTTTTGAGTTAAACTCTGAACAAATTCCAATTAATCTAAATCCACACTTTTCATACATTTTAACGAGTTCTGGTTGAGATGCCAAAGCTGCACAATAAATAGTTTTATCTGTATTCACGACCTGACTCATTGTTTTTAAAATATCAACCAAAGACTTTGTTTTTCTTTTATTTGGAGCAACTATAAAATCACCAAATTCATACTCTATCTTGTTTTCATATAAACTAAACAAAGCTATAGGATTATTATTTTCCGTTATTTTATAATAATTTGTAGTTTGTTCAGGTCTTGAAGTTACAGATTGTTCAGTCCATTTATTATTAATCAATAAATATTCATTATCTTTAATTTTTTCTATTTTGCAATCTGATTTAATTTTTTGTTCTGATAAATAATTTTTAATTGCATTTGGTCGAATATTTTTTATCTTTTTTAACGCTATTAATGTATTTTGTAAATTTTTTGTTTCTAATTCTGAAAAAATCCTAAATAAAGAATTCGTTCGTTCTAAAATTATGTATAATTCGAGAAAAAGTTTATCATTATATTTTTCAATGGATAAAGGTGAAACTAAAGATTTGCATCCATCTGATTTTATAAAAGAATCGAGCTCTTTTACAAGTTCAGAAGCCTTAGATTTTCCTATTTGTTTTTGTATAAACTTCCTTTTTTCAATAGATAGGCCCAATCTTTTATAATCAGGAACTAATTGTCTTAATTTATTAACTTGCATAATGTTTATTATAACGTTTGTGAAAAGAAATTTTGCTATATTATCAAGCTCTCTGTTATTTATTATCAAACCGAATGTTAAAATACATCATGGGAAATGTTAAAATGTCATCCTAAATATATTTCAGAAACTTTGTATTTTTTATCCAGTTTGGTCGGAAGTATTTCATCCGTCGTCAATCTGAACTTGATTCAGCGTCTATCCCGAATGGTCCTCTGTGACTGGCATTGATAGATTCTGAGTCAAGCTCAGAATGACAATTTTGGGCTGTAAGTTTACTTTTTCAAAATGTAAGTTGGGCTTTCAGCCCAACAATGCTAAATAATAGCGGTTGGAAGTGGGTTCAGAATCAATTTTCAAACTGGACGAAAGTGGACTTTTTCTGGACTTAATTTTCTAAATTTATATACCCCTCACCCGAGCTTCGCTCACCCTCTCTCACAAGGGG
>JAZLBN010000024.1:0-54376 GCA_045613725.1 Candidatus Gastranaerophilaceae bacterium | reverse complement strand
CGCAATGCAATATTACATAAGTAAGTTACAAACATAGTCATTCGTTTTTGTTGCATTTCTTCTGTTTCTTCTTGCCCTCTGTGCAAGGTTATTGTGTAGTCATCCATTTTAAAACTGATTGATTCTTTATTCATAGTTGTTCTCCTGTTATATAAACAGAATAAAATATCAAGACGGCTAACGAGGTTCGAACTTATTAAAACGCAATAATAACAACAAAAACAGTCTAAAACACAATCGATAAAAGAGAAAACAAAGCAATAAAAAAGTCCTGTAATAACAGGACTTTTGTTTAAATGGCGGGAACGACGAGGCTCGAACTCGCGACCTCATGCGTGACAGGCATGCGCTCTAACCAAACTGAGCTACGCTCCCATTTATTTCGGTTACTTCTTTATTATATTTGCTAAAAAATAAAATGCAACAACTTTTTTTTAAATTTTTGAATATTTAGCAAATTAATTTATTCACAGCCCTTATTATCATCATGATTACAACTACAAACCCTCAACCATACACCCCCTCATTTAGTGCTAGATGCAAACAAGTTCGTGACGCAGATTGGGTTTGTCATATTCTCAACCAGACTTTGCCTCACTCTTCAGTTACTAAACATCAAATCAGAATTATTAACTTTGTTAAAAAGAATAAAAAGCTTTTAGATTTCGCTAATGATCCCAATAACTTGTCTGAAGCATACGAAATCCTAAAACGCACACAAAAAACACCTCAAAACAAATCTATTATCAAAAAAATTTATATTCTTCGCGACATGCTTGACTATTTTGGAGAACGTAGACAACGTGCAAGCACACTTATGGAAAATGAACTTTTCCACAGCTTATATTGCCTGGAAAAATTTAAAATTGGAAACTGCTGTGAAAACGCAACCATTGCTGAGCTTATTCTTAAAATGAATGGGGTTCATAATGCAACTTGCGCAAGCATTTACAAAGGAAAAATTTCTGATAAATCACCTCACAATTGGAGTTGTCTTGATCATGTAATATGCGTATTCAATAAAGATGGAAGTCCATTTAGGGGGGATATTACAAAACATACAATATTCATTGATCCTTGGTTAAATAAAGCCGGTTTTGCAAAAGATATGGAAAGACTCTATAAATACGAATTTGCAAAATTATTCAAACTAAAAACTAAAGAATGTTTCAAATACAAAGAAAAAGAAAAAGTTTTTCTCTCAAAAAAACAAATGAAAATACTCAAGAAACAATATCACGCTTTTATTTTTAAAAATAAAAACCATGATTTTATGCAAAATAATAAAAAATCAATATATTCAAAAATTATTGACTATTTACTCAATAAATAAAAGAAAGCCTCAGCTAATATTTAACTAAGGCTTAAAAATGAATTGTAAAAATACTTATTATTAATCAACATATAAAGGTGCTAATTTCTTAGATTGTTGTGGAATCACACCTTCTTCGATTGATACATAAACTCTATAGTCAATTTCGCTGAAACAATTGTCTATAGATTCTATTTCTGCTAACTTAGCTTCATCAATACAATCAGAATCAATCATATCTGCAATAAAGCTAAATCTTTCAACATGTTCATTGAATCTGTCTGTAGCATAATCTTTAGCTTGCCATGTTGTAATCAAGAACGGCCAATCTGAACTTTGAAGCAACAAGTTCTCTCTCGCTAGTTGGTTTAACGCTCTGTGCAATAGCTTATCATCAGGAATTGTTTGATATCTATCAGCAATTGCAGTAATACGTTTTTCACAAGAGTGAATAATTGGCCACATCCATTCTGTTAAGTGGTTATTCCATACGTAGAAGTGACCACCTTGCCCCCATGAAGATTCAGGGATTTGAATAGCTTCTGTTGGCGGATGAGCATGTAAATATTCTCCCGCAGTCATTCTATCTACTTGTGGAATATATTGATGGAATTTTCTAATAACTTGTTTAATAAATTCAACACCTTCAAACCACCAGTGACCAAATAACTCAGTATCAAATGATACCATTATTAGACCTTCCTTACCTGTTGCATTCTTATAGTCATTTAATTGATGATACAACATTGTAGTATAGTGATCAGAATTTTCGTTAATTTTATTTAACGCAAGTACTGGATCATAAAGCATTTTATCACCCAAATCAGTTGTAGGAGATGTAATTCTCCAATAGTTCATACCTGATTTATCATCTTTTTTATGAAATTCTCTGAAACAACCATCTCCAGGATAGCCATCTGCTGCTGACCAAACTTGATAACCTGCTCTATCATTTCTACCCATAACCGCAACTTGCGCATCAGGTAACCAATAAGCTGAATATGTATCATAACCGGTTGGTTCTCTTTCTGGAAGCGGAATGTATTCGATATTTCCATAAATACCAACTACACGACGACATCCAATAGAATTACCACCTTCTATAACATGAGATTCAGTAAAGAAATATTCAATATCATTATTTTGCAATGTTAACTCAATCGCAGGTCTCCAATGTTTTTGTCCATCTTTACCTACATATTCATAACCTTGTCTATATGCACATTCTGGTAACCAGCAACCTTTAGCTTTTTTACCAAAGAAGCGTTTTGTTGTATCTGAACCAATTTTAAATTGCGCATTCAAATTATTATCTGTTGCTAACAATGGAGAAAATCCGTGTGTTGCACCTGATGTAGTTATTTCAATACATCCTAAATCTTGATATTTTTTGAATGCTGAAATCAAATCCATATTGTACTTATTTACAAATGAATTTTTAATATTATTAAACCAATCAAAATAATACTTCGCCAAATATTTTAAATGTTGAGAATGTGGAACTTCAGGATCTGGATATCTTTCCAAATCTTTTGCTACACTTTCAATTCTTGAATCTAAATATTCAACAAAGCCTTGTCTTAAGTGTTCATCATAAAGTTGTTCAGCTAAAACTGGAGTAATACCAACAGTTAACTTAGCTTTAATGCCTTCCTCATATAACTCAGATATCGCATTTAAAAGCGGAACATATGTTTCTGCCATACATTCATAAAGATTCTCTTCTCCAAACGGCCACATACCAGCTTTTCTATAATAAGGTAAATGACTGTGTAACATAAAAACGAATTGTCCTACTGACATATTAGCCTCCAATCTACTGAACTATAAATAATATAATTCATTTATGTACAACTTATATATACCACAAATGGACAAAAAATATAATACTTTTTAACTAGTTCTACTGAATAATTTTACAAATATTAATATAGCTTTTATATATACAAAAACGGGTAAGAATTAACTTACCCCGTTTAAAATATTATAAAAAATTATATTGCAACAGACTGAGATTTAACTTCAACTTCCATTGGTATTTCTTTAATTAACTGAACATTTAAATTTCTAGATTGTTCAATTTTTACCATCGGTAAAACTTTTTGTTCAGGAGTTGCAGCAACTTGTGCACCTGCAATAGCTTTTGGGGTTGACATTGCCGCAACCATAACCGGATCCGGATTTGCTTTATAGTGTCTATAATCATTCATGATTTTAGATACAAACCTTCTTGTTTCTGCAAATGGAGGAACAGCTTTATATTTTTTCACATTACCTGGACCTGCGTTATAAGCTGCCAAAGCCAATTCCACAGAACCGAACATTTTGTACATAGATTTATAATACATAACCCCACCTTTGATATTATCATCTAGTGAGTATGGATTTAAACCCATTCTTCTTGCTGTTGAAGGCATCAATTGAAAAACACCAACAGCTCCTCTTGCACTTCTTGCTTCATGTCTGAAACCTGATTCTGTTTTGGCAATACTTAACGTAATTGCCGGATCAACACCCATTTCAATAGAATGTTTTACTATTGCAGCCTTTACGGTATTGACATTTGCTGCCTGCACTGGTGTAAACATCATAGACACTAATGCAATCACTAATAGTAATAATTTTTTCAAAATGTAATCCTCTAGTTGTAAATTGAAAATTCTCAAAAGACTACTTTTTTCTCTCACTTTTTTATAAGATTTTCATCTTTCTCGAACACGTTTATATGAACATAATATTACAAAAATTTAAAATTTCAACCCCAACTAATAATTTTACACAAGCGTTAAAATCTAAAACCCTTATAAATAGTGAGGTTTAAGATAGGTAAATTAGTGTAAAGTTAACGCTTATAAAGTCAATACCACGAGAAAAATATGAACAATTTAATTTTATTTTGAATCAAAAGTATACAATTTTTCAAAATTTTTATCATGTGGCTTGTAAGAATAAATATCATACAAATAACCATCAGTAGAAATCTTAATCGAATTCAACAAATCGGTACGCAAAACAACTGTATTTCTCAATAAATCCAAAGTCCCTTTATTAGGATGCCCAAAATAATTCAAACCAGTTGAAATAAGCGAAACTTTATTTCCAAGATGATTTAACATTTGACTATCTACAACATCGGCCCCACCATGATGACCAACCTTCAACACTTCAACATTATTTGGAACATTATTTCTAATCGAATTAAAAGATTTAACTCCAGCATCACCCATAAATAACATATCAAAGTCATTGTATGATAACAGAGCAATTAGCGATGATTCATTTTGAGACTCTGGATTCAGATTAGATTTATATAAACGAAGCTTCAATCCATCTTCTTCATAAATCGTCTCAAAATCAGTAACAACCTTATAATTTTGCTGCAATTTTTTAGCCGTATCAAAAATTTTATACCCAGTTTGAGTTTCAACATTAGTTGAATTTAAATACATATTATTAACTTTAACATTACTAATAACATCAGGAACTCCACCTGAATGATCATTGTCAAAATGAGTTACAATCAATCCCTCAAGATTCTTTATACCCCTATCCTTTAAATACTTCAGCATAATAATTTTAGCTTGAGAATTGCCACTATCAAAAGGTAACTTCCCTGTATCTATCATGAAATATTTATTCTTAGGAGTTTTCACAAGAAAAGAATCAGCATTTTGCACATCGAATGCAATTATTTCTAACTTATTCGAAACAGGTTTTAATACAGTAACAAAAATAACTAAAACGCAAACAACTATTGTCAACAAAGCCTTTTTATACTTGTTTAATTTAACAAAAAATGTAACCATCAACACCATAGAGTAATATAAAAGCATTTGCCAAACACTTGGATGAGAGGTCTGTAAAACGCAATATTTTAAACCAGCGAAGAAATTCGAAATATAAACCAACAAACTTAACAAATAATTGAGAACAAAATCAAAAATCTTACAAGAAATATCCGCTAAAGGTGGGAAAATTGCCAATACTGAACTCACAAAACCACAAAAACTTATAACACTCAATAATGAAACGGTTGCAACATTAGCAAAAAACGAATACAGACTAAACGTATTAAAGTAAAACATCTGAACTGGAGCAACCCAAATTTGAGCAACTAAAGGTATTATTATTGGAACTTTTAACCAGTTCGGAATTTTATCTAATTTTTGCGTAAATACATTTGCCGTTGTTAGCAACCCTAATGTTACCAAAAACGATAACTGAAAACTTACATCATTTATATATGCAGGATTATAAATCAACATCAAGACCGCAACCAATGATAACAAAGACACACTATGAGTATCCCTATCGATAAGCTTACCAGCCAAAACAAACAGCAACATCAATGCCGCACGAATAACAGATGGCCCCAATCCGGTCATTAACGTATACAGAATAATAATTAACATTCCCGAAAAAACCCTCGGTCTGTAAGGAACTTTTAAAAACTGCAAAATAAAAAACCAAAAAGAAAATATAAAAGCAACATTCATTCCAGATGCAGCCAAAATATGAAGTAATCCAGAATTAACAAAAGAACCTTTTATATCATCGGGAGTTGATACTGCATCATCGCCAAATACAATACCACCCAAAATTTCTAAATTCGGGCTTTTCAAATATTTAGAATGAACAGCCAAAATTCTATTACGAGTATTATTTAATTCTTGTAAAAATTCCCAACGAAAAGACTTCTCTTGCTCTAACAAATCGACATCTGAACCACTTGCATAAATGACAGCAAATACATTAAAATTTCTCAAATATGAACTATAATCAAATTGAGATGGATTTGTAGAATTAAACGGTTCTCTGATTTTGGCATTGATCGATATCTTTTCACCTATATTTAAAGAATGTTTTAATTCATCAGCATTAGATATAGTTACAAAAGTTTTTGCTCTGAGCTTATTTTCACCAACAGACTCTATATCCATAAAAAATTTTAACTTTTGTCGATCAGATTTAATCGGGATACTAGACACTCTTCCCGAAACAACACTATCAAGCGGAATAAGATACACAAGGTCATCATGAGTCTTTATTTTAAAAAAAGTTAAAAAGAACCCAACATAAAAAATTAGTAAAAAAATTAAAACTTTTTTATTATCAAATAACCTTAAAAAAAGGAATCCAATCATTAGAAAAGTCAGCACTGAGCAGATTATTATTCCAAATCCATAAAAACAAGCCAAAATACCACACATGAAAATTATTGATGCAAAACACATCAAAAAATTCTTATTTTGAGTAATATCTCTTATTTGTTCAAAATTCATCATATCCAACAGTTGAATGATACCACATCAATATAGTTGTGTAAAACTAAAAAATATGATATATTATCTTTATAAGGGAGAGGAAATATGACGGCAACAAACGATTTTTATATAGAGGATTTTTTAAGACAAGCAGTATCTGTCGGCGCATCAGATGCACACATTTGCGAAGGTGAAAGACCAGCAATACGTGTATCCGGACAAATTATGAGAATTAATCTACCGCCACTAGATGCAGAAGATATTGAATTCATTATAAAAACTGTTGCGCCTCCACACTTAAAAGATCGTATCACAAGATTTTTTGATATCGACTTTTCTTATGAAATCCCAGGTTGCTCAAGATTCCGTGTTAACATGAGCCGTCAACTAGGAAAAACTGCAATGGTTATCCGTGCAATTCCTTATTACATTAAATCATTTAAGGAATTACAATTACCTGAGACTCTAGAAGAATTCGCATCATTTAACAACGGATTAGTTCTGGTTACTGGACCTACTGGTTCTGGTAAATCAACAACAATTGCATCATTAATTGACTATATGAACGCAACTGCAGCTAAACATATTGTTACAATTGAAGACCCAGTTGAGTTCATTTTTTCCAATAAAAAATCTATCGTTTCTCAACGTCAACTGTTAATCGATACACCATCATTCTCAGACGGTGTTAAATACGCATTGAGACAAGACCCTGACGTTATCTTTATCGGTGAAATCAGGGACAGAGAAACTGTTGAAGCTGCATTAAAAGCAGCTGAAACTGGTCACCTTGTTGTTTCAACAATCCACACAAACGATGCAGTTCAAACAGTTGCCAGAATTATCAACTTATTCGATCCAAATGAAAGATCATTCGTTCGTAGCCAAATCGCAGCAACTCTTAGAGGTACAGTTTCTCAAAAACTTGTTCCTATGGCTGAAGGAAGCTCTCGAGCTCCAGCGGCTGAAGTATTAGTAGTTACACCAACCGTAAAAGACTTTATTCAAAAAGATGAATTAGAGCAAATTTACGAACTTGTTAAAAAAGGTTCTTTCAACGGTATGATTACTATGAACATGTCATTATACAAACTTTATGAAGAAGGTAAAGTAACCAAAGAAATGGCTATTGCCTATTCTGATAACAAGCAAGAGCTTGAACAAATGATGAGAGGTATCTACCACGGCACATCACAAGGTTAATAACACGCCACAATAATGATAAAATGCAAAATAGCTTTGTAACAGACGCAATAAATTTGAAGTCCTACAACTTAAGTGAATCTGACAAAATTATTGTTATGTATTCAAAAGAAAAAGGACTAATTAGGGGGGTAGCTAAAGGGGTTAAAAAACCAAAAAGTAAGCTAGGTGCCCGCATGGATTTGCTTGTTGCAAACACATTAATGCTTCACAAAGGTAAAAATCTTGATACGATTTGCCAAGCTGAAGTTGTTAATTCATTCTATAAAACCCGACAAGATATGGACAAAATTTGCTATTCAATGTACATAACAGAAGTTGTACATAATTTTGGAATAGAAGAAGACCCATGCTCAAAAGATATATATAACCTTTTATACAAAACATTGAACTCAATATCTATGGCAGAAACAAAAATTGAAATCTTAATTGCAGTAATAAAGTTTCAATTAAAAATGATGAGAGAATCAGGATTCGCAATAGAGTTAGATAATTGTCTATGTTGCCACGAGCAATTAAAAGACGAAACACTATACTTTATCCCAAATATCGGAGGTATGGCATGCGCAGAATGCGCAAAAAAAATACACTATAATAAAAAGCAGCTTCCTCATAAACTAAAAGATTTTTTCAAACAAATGTCAATTAACGATTTTGATTACAGAGGAGAATACGAAACAAAAGCTACAGAAAAAGTTTGTACTGTGACCTTTGATACTTTAAAAGAATACATAAACTTGAAATCTCCAAAAAAAATTAAATCAACCGAGATAATTAATGAGGTAAGTATATAATACAATCGGTTATATATTTTCACTTTAGTTATAAATATAATCAATTAAAAAGGATATACATATGAAAAGAATTATAATCTTAGCAGCAATCATAATAAGTGGAAATATGGTTTTTGCATCCGATGCAAAAATGTTCAAGCTTGATAATGGACAAACCGTTGTAATACAAGAGGTTAGAAATAATCCTATAGTCACAATCGATACTTGGATAAAAACAGGATCTATTGATGAAAACGAAGACAATAACGGAGTTGCACATTTTTTAGAACATTTATTCTTTAAAGGTACCAAAAATTTACAACCAGGAGAATTCGATAGAATTTTAGAAACCAAAGGTGCAATTACTAATGCAGCTACAAGCAAAGATTTTACACATTATTACGTAACTATTCCATCTAAAAACTTTGACTTAGCTATGGAGCTTCATTCTGATATGATGATGAATCCATTAATTCCTAGAAACGAATTAGAAAAAGAAAGAAGAGTTGTATTAGAAGAAATTAACAAAGATTTAAAATCCCCATCTAGAGTTTTATACGATAATCTAAACTCAATGCTATACACAAAACATCCATATAAACGAAAAGTAATTGGGACAAGTGAAGTAATTGAAACAATTACCAGAGACGAAATTTTAGATTTTTATAATAAAAATTATTCACCATCTAATATGGTTACAGTTGTAATCGGAGACGTAGATACAAATTATGCATTAGAACGAATTAAAAAATGCTTCAATTCCCCAATAAAAAAACAGGCAAAAGTTATCTATCCAAAAGAAAATCCGCTTACAAAACAAGCAAAAAAAGTTGAGTATACTAAAACTGAATCTGGGTATCTATTAATTGGATTTAGGGGAACCAGTATTGAAGATAATGATTCATACGCACTTGACATACTTTCAACCATTCTAGGAAATGGTCGTTCCTCTGTGTTAAACCAATCAATAAAAGAAAAAAAACGACTTGCTTTTTCTATTGATACAAGTAATTCAACATTTAAAGATGATGGAATATTTTATATTAGTGCAAACTTTGAACCCGAAAAATGTAAACAATTACAAGACGCCATCTTTGAAGAAATAACAAATATTCAAAAGAACGGTATCACTGATGAGCAACTTAAATTGGCAAAAAATATTATAGAAAGAAATACATATTATACCAGAGAATCAATTACAAATATATCTACAGAAATAGGCTACACTATCGCATTAACAAATGACATCAAGTTTTATGATAATTATTTAGAGAATATTAAAGGTGTTTCCAAAAATGATGTAAAAAAAGTCGCAAATAAATATCTTGGAATCAACAAAAGTGCTGTTTCAATTATCTTACCAGAAAACTCAAAAGATATTCCTATCTCAAATATCACAAAAAATGATGGTACTGCGGAATTAATTAGCCAATCAAAAGATACCCAAAAATACAAATTATCAAACGGTGCAACAATGTTGTATACACCTAACACTACAAACGACATTATTGCAATAAGTATTTATGCAAAAGGTGGACAATTACTTGATAAAACTGCAGGAACTGCAAACCTTACTGCTTCTACAATGTTGAAAGGTACTACAAATTATACCTCACTTGAATTATCTCAAACACTCGAAGATAACGGCATAAAAATTGCGCCCGCATCTGGAGCTGATGCGTTTTCAATTAATGTATTAACTACAAAAGACCAATATGACAAAACACTAGAATTACTTAATGAAGTTGTCAACCATGCGACCTTTGATGAAAACGAAATATCTAAAGTTAAATCCGACAAATTAAATTCTATAAAAAGAAATAAAGATATTCCTATTCAGCTAGCTATTGAAGAATATAGAGAATTAATTTACAAAGATTCACCATATTCAATATCTTCAAAAGTCTTAGAAAAAAACATTAACAAAATAACAAGAGATGATATAATTCACTATTATAATAATATTTTTAACCCTAACAATATTATCCTATCAATCAATGGAAATATTGATAAAGACAAAACGATTCAAGAGTTTAATAAAATTTTCACTAAAAAATCAAACACTGAAACATTTAATTACGATTGTCACAATGAAAAAATTCCATATGTGACAGAAGCTCGCACAAAACAAATCAAAATCCCAACAACCGAAACAGCTTGGATTTTATTAGGGTGGCAAGTAAATGGAGTTCTAAATAAAAAAGATTTTGCATCTTTACAAATTATAAATACATTATTAGGAACAGGCATGAGTTCTCGAATGTTTAAAACACTAAGAGAACAAGAAGGTTTAGCTTACCAATTAGGCTCTAGTTATTCACCAAATATACTAAGAGGTAGTTTTATGTTATACATAGGCACCAATCCTACGGACTTAGAAAAAGCTAAATCTGGCTTATTCGCACAAATCGAAAGACTAAAAACCGAATTTATATCTGACAAAGAATTAAATGACGCAAAAGAAAAATTATTAGGTAACTACATACTAGGTCTTGAAACAAATATAAATAAAGCCTCTAATATTGGGTGGTACGAAACCACTACAAGAGGATATGAATTCAAAGAACAATATCAAGACTTAATAAACAGCATAACAGATACAGATATAATTGAAGTTGCAAACAAATATTTTACAGATAATTATATTCTATCTATAGTTACTAAATAGAATTTATAAATATACAAGTTACCCCAACTACCAATTTGTACGAGTTAAAAGTTGTTTTCCATTTTTGTCATACATTTTATCTTTGTACCAAATTCCTAAAAATTCTTTATTAGAATTGAACATATATTGAATATCTTTTGATACAAAATATATTGCACTTTTTAATTGACCTTTACGATTATATTGCATAGATGAATACGGAAAATCAGGATATTCATCAGACATAATATCAGCATAATGAAGTTTCCCAAACGCAGTATAATAAAAGGCTTTTTTAGGATCATTCTTGTACTGAATCGCATACATAACTAGTGTATTATGCTTATAATAAAATGCACAATATTTAGCATCTTCGTCTTCAGTAACACCATTATTAGTTAGCATATAATGCAATTTATACTCTTTATCTTTGAAAAATTTTGAAAACTCTTTTTTAAATTCATTTTTTTCAAAATATATTCTACTTGTATTATTTTTAAAAAGTAAATTTTTATATTTTTCAATATTGTCTTCTCGTTGCGCAACAGATAAATCTAACCAATCAAAAACTACAGAAATCTCAATAGGTTTAATTTCTTGAGCTTGAATTTGTGTTACCGGAACAACATTTACTTTTTCTATATCATCTAAACTATAAATTTCCTCAACTGCAAAACCAGCAATAAAAAACCCTGACAAAACAGTCAATAAAACAGATAATAATACATTTTTCATACTTACCCTCAATTATATATTTTTCAAAGCAGTAAATGCGACACGCAATTTCACTGAAAATAGGTTATCATCAGCCTCGAAAAGATTATTTTCAGATACAGCATACTCTTCTGGTTTTATATAACCATTTATTTCAAACCCGAGAAACTTACCATTTTCATCTCGTCGCGAACGTGTTGCTAGAGCATAAATATAAGCGGCCATGTCATGCTTATCAATCAAGTTATCACCTGCAGGCTCTCCGTGAGCTGATATTTTATTAAATGCATTACGAATTTGAACTTTAACCTTGTTCAAATATTCTGGTTTGTTCATCACATCATAACGTCCAAAACGATGTTTTAACAAGAAAGCTTCATACTGCTGATATTCAAGTTTTCCTGTCAAATTACGAGTTTCTCTTGCAATATAAAGTAGATAAGATTCAGCCAAAGAATAGATTTCAGCTTTTAAAGATTCATCTAATTCTTTAATTTCATCAGGTGATTTATTGGGCTTGCTAGCCAAAGTTCTCCACGAATCGGGAGTAACATCAAAGGGTTCAGCTTCAGGATTTGTAATACCACTTTGGACAACCATATCATCAATTATCAAAGCAAAAGCTTCTCCTAGTTCGGCGTTCCCACCGGACAACTCCTGTAATATAGAAGTTCTTTGTAATCCTTGTCCAAAATTTTGCATTTATTATCCTAACTTATATCCCAACGACCACAAGTACCGCCCCAACGAGCAATAATATTACCTTTCACATCTTTAATCTTTTCAACATGCTGAATTTCTTCAACACCTTCAACAATTGTAATAACTTCACAATTGTTTGAACAACCTGTACAAGTACAAGTTATAGAAGAAAAATGCATATCTGCAACATTCCAACCTTTGAATTTAGTTGGAGCTTCTGTATATTGGTGATTCTCCATCGCTAATAAAGCTGCACCAATTGCACCCATCGTTTGATGATTTTCAGGAACAACAATTTTTGTATTCAACGCTTCTTCAAAAGCTTTTACCATACCTGTATTTGTTGCAACACCACCTTGGAAAGAAACCGTAGGTAAAAGTTCTTTTCCTAAAGCTAGGTTACTCAAATAGTTTCTAACAAGTGCTTGGCATAATCCGTACAACAAATCTTCAACCGGATATCCTAATTGTTGTTTGTGAATCAAATCAGATTCTGCAAAAACCCCACAGCGACCAGCTATACGAGCTGGATTTGTTGATTTTAAAGCAGTTGGTCCAAATTCTTCTATAGGAACATTTAATCTTTGCGCTTGGTGATCCAAGAAACTTCCAGTACCAGCAGCGCAGACAGTATTCATAGCAAAATCAGTAACAATACCATCTCTTAAAATAATAATCTTACTATCTTGCCCACCAATTTCTAAAATAGTTTGAACACCTGGGATATTAGTACTTGCAGCAACTGCGTGAGCTGTAATTTCGTTTTTTACGACATCAGCACCTACTAAAGACCCTGCTAAAGCTCTACCAGAACCAGTTGTCCCAACACCTTTCACATCATATTCAGTCAACTTTTTCTCATATAATTTTGTCAAACCAGTTTGAACCGCTAAAACAGGTTTCCCTGCGGTTTTTAACATTACACTATCTACATATTTACCAGTTTCATCAACTAGCGCTAATTTTGTTGTAACTGAACCTACATCTATCCCTAAATATACTGTTAAACTCATTTTTATTTCCTTTACTATAACAGTATTATGATAGCATGAAAACATTAGATTCCACAAATTTTAAAAAATAATTTACACTAAATTAGTGCATCACATCATTTTTATTCAATTCTCCAACATAGTTTACAGGATTGTCATCTGATAAACTATCAAAAAAATTATAAATCATGTTTTCTAAATTTGATATTTTACATATTTCAGTAACTATTTTAATTTTTTCAATCAAATCAATATCACTAGCTCTGTTTAGGGTAGCAGCCATATCCTTATTATCCTCCAACAAGTTTGCTTATTCGGCTAATATATCTATACCCAAATTTATAGTTACAATTACACTTTTTTAAGAAATATAAAGAAAAACTAATAATCTACATTATTTATACTATTAAAATTTTTTCAAATTTAAACTATACTATTAGTATGAAAAAGTTTATATTTACAATAATTTTAACAACATTAATTTTACCTATAACAGAAATAAAAACAGAAGCGTCATTTATTTCTGACAGAAGTTATAGACTTGAACAAAAAAGAGAACAGCGTAACGACATTAAAGAGATAAAAAAATTATTCAAATTACACGACAAGTATGCAAACGCTCATGATATCCAAGCACTCAAACCATTCTACACTGATGACTACATCAACAATGATGGATTTGATAAAGCTGCATTTTTTAAAACAGTAGATTCAACTTGGCAAGCTTGTGATGATTTAACTTACGATACAAAAATAATATCTATTGAATTAAATGGAGATAATGCAAGCGTAAATGTTGAAGAAACTGCATCAGGTACACTATTCGAAACTATTGAATCAGTTCCTGTCGCTGGTGAAATTCACTCAAAAGCGATTGGTATCTACCACCTTATAAAAATCAATGGAAATTGGTACATTTCGGGAGACACAACAATATCTGACGAATCGACATTATTATACGGTGATGCCAGATTCATGAATATTGAGTTGAACTCTCCTTCTCAAGTTTCTGCAGGCGGAACATACACCGCAAGCCTTCAAGTTGATATGGATGAAAACATGCTTGTTATCGGATCTATTGATAATGATACGATAAAATATCCTCCATCAACACCAAAAACAGAGCTTAGAGCAATTGGGCAATCCCAAACTTTAGAAAGACTAATAAAAGCTAACACTGATAACTTAAACGAATATGCTGTTGCTTCATTGGTAATTTCTAGGGTTGAAAACCTTAACGATGACCGCTACAGAATTTATATGGCTGGTTTAGCGTGCATTATGAAAAGAGTTAATGTAGTTCCAAAAAACAATTTTATAGAAATAGAGGAATAAATGAACACTTCAATCGGTAAATACATATTTTTCATTGCAAGTTTTGCTTTCTGGATGTTTTTAGCATTATTCACATCTAAATTAATTGTTGATAATATAACATCTGGACATCAGTATACAAATGCAGTATTTAGCCTACATTATTTAAAAAATACAGGAGCTGCATTCAGCCTTTTACAAAACGCAAGAGAATTTTTAATAATAGTATCTATTGTTGCAACAACATTTTTATTCACATACGTACATAACCATATAAGAAGTCTAAATATGATTTCAATTTCATTTATTGCACTATTAAGTGCAGGAATCATGAGTAATTGCCACGAAAGAATTGTTCTTGGTTATGTTAGAGACTATATACACTTAAATTTCATGAACTTCCCAATATTTAATATTGCAGATATATTTATCACAGTAGGAGTAATCTCGCTAATTGCAATATTATTATTCTACAAAGGAAGATAACATATGCTTTTAATAATTGATGAAAATTCAGAAGATATAAGGCTAGATTTATTTTTATCCGAATTATACGAAGGTATCTCTCGATCAAAAATCCAAACCTCAATAAAATCGGGGAAAATTACTGTCAACGGCTTAAGCAAAAAACCTTCTTACATTTTAAAGGATAGAGACAAAGTAGAATTTGAAAATTTAATCGAAGATACCATAATAAAAATCGAACCAGAAAATATTCCATTAGAAATTATTTGGGAAGATGAAAATATGGCTGTTGTAAACAAACCTTCAGCTATGTTAACTCACCCAACCCCCTTAGAAACATCCGGAACTTTAGTTAATGCTTTATTATATAAATACGGACCAAACTTATCAGATTTGAACGGAGAATTTAGACGAGGAATAGTTCATAGACTTGATAGAAACACATCCGGACTTTTGATGATTGCAAAAAACAATAAAACACACGAATATTTGGCAGATATGATAAAAAATCATAACCTAACAAAAAAATATCGAGCAATCTTACAAGGAAATTATCCAATTGACGAAGATACAATTGAGTCACCTATCGGACGTCATAAAACACAACCTCATAAAATGTGTGTTGCCCCTGAAGGAAAACCAAGCAAAACAATTATAAAAGTTCTTGAAAGATTTAAAGAAGCAACTTATGTTGAATTGACACTAATAACAGGAAGAACTCATCAAATAAGAGTCCATACAAGCTCTAAAAACCATCCGGTATTCAACGACTCTTTATATGGAGCACACAAAAGCAAAATAAAAACAGAAGAACAAGTCTTACAATCATTTTATTTAAAATTTGCAAAACCATTTTCAGCAGAGATAATTGAACTAACAATAGAACCAGATGATAAATTATCAAAAGTTCTAACCTATTTTAAAAACAAGAGAGGTTAACATGAAAAGAATATTTTTAGCGCTAAGCATTATTTTATTACTCAGCTTTATATATCTTGCGACAATCAACTTTGAAAATATCGTAACTATAAATTATTTACTAAATACTCTTAGCAATGTACAAAAAACTTTTAGCTTAGGGCTTTATACACTTATTTCACTGTCTGCGGGAATCTTTGTTGGTGCTGGAATTATTTATATGTTTTTATCAGCTCAAAAGGATAAAGTTAAAGCTTACCAAAGAGAACTAGAAAAAACTTCTGTTTCAGGATTAAATAATGCTTCTAGAGTAGAAGTTTTAGAGGCTAAAATTAAAACCTTAGAAAAAGCTTTCAATACAGTCGCAGATGAAAGAACTCAACTTGAAATACAAATAAAAAATCTGAATGAAGAAATAGATAATATAAGTAAAGACAAATAAATAAAAAAAAGATTGCCGTTTGGCAATCTTTTTTTACTAAATAACTTTTAAAATATTCAAAACTAACTCTTTAAACTTAGCTTTTACATTTGCGGTAGTTTCAATAACTTCATCATGAGAAAGTTTTTTATTAGAAATACCACTAGCAAAATTAGAAATACAACTGATTCCAAGAACCTTTATTCCACAATAATTAGCCACTATTGCCTCTGGAACAGTTGACATTCCAGCCGCATCTCCACCCATATATCTCGCCATTTTAATTTCGGCAGGAGTTTCATAACTTGGTCCAGAAGAAGCTACATAAACACCGTGTTTAATATCAATTTTTAATGCTCTTGCAACGCCATCAACAATTTTTATAAGTTTCTTATTATAAACTTCAGACATATCAGGGAATCTTGTACCAAATGTCTCATCATTTGCTCCAATCAAAGGGTTTGATCCCATCAAATTAATATGATCAGTGATTACCATCAAATCCCCAGGTCTAAAACTTTTATTTATTGCACCTGCAGCATTTGTTATAATTAGGGTTTTAACACCTAACTTTTTCATAACCTTAACTGGATATGTTATATCTTGCATTGAATGACCTTCGTAATAATGATTACGACCCTGCATCATAACAACTTTTTTACCATTTATTTCTGCAAAAACTAACTGACCTCTGTGCCCTGAAACAGTTGATTTCACAAAACCAGGGATTTTACTATAAGGAATTGCAAACTCTTTGTATTTGTCTGCCAATTCACCAAGACCTGAACCTAATATAATACCAACTTCAGGTGTGAAACCATCAGTAAAAGTCTCAATATAATCCAATGTATCTTTTAACATATATTACCCCTCACTAATTCCCAAATACTCAAAAAATTATACACCATTTCCTTACAAAAAGGCACAAAAACAAATTTGTTTTTGTGCCTTTTGAAATATTATTAACCAACTAATCTGTTGTCATCTGCTTCAGATGCTTTTACCATCAAAGCGTGTTCAACAGGATTTTCTTTAGTATAAGTAGCTTCATGAACTTCATCAAAACCGAAATCTTCACGAGCTTTTCTTGCTTGATTTTCATCAACAATTTTCTTTGCTAACTCAGCAATTTCGTATACTAATCTGTATCTATTATCGCTATTTTCGTTTAAATCCCACGCTACTTTAATTATTTGATCCATTATAAAACCTCACTTTTCTTGTCAATGTATTAATAATATAATATAAATGACTTATTTGCAAGTAGTTGGGGTAAATATATATTTACCCAACATTATTGATTAGTAATTTCTTTATACATTGACATATATTGTGCTGAGCTACGTTTCCAAGAAAAATCAGCTTCCATTGCAGATTTTCTCATTGCATCAAACACATATTTATCAGAATATACATACAATGCACATTTTATAGCATTCAGCATATCCCAACCATTATACGACCAGAACTTAAAGCCATTTGAATTATCCAAAGGATACCCAGTAACTGTATCTTCTAAGCCTCCAGTGGCTCTAACTATTGGTAATGAACCATAGCGCATTGCAATCAATTGACTTAAACCACATGGCTCAAACTTAGATGGCATTAAGAAAAAGTCACTACCAGCATATAGAAGATTTGCCAATTTTGCATCATAGCCAACATAAGCTCTTATATTTTTTGTATTATTTGATAACCAAATAAATAAATTTTCATAAGAGCTATCTCCACTACCAATAAAGATGAAATCGGCATCTAAATTCTGTAATTCATATTGCATATCACGAATTAAATCTATACCTTTTTGGTCTACCAAACGAGAAATTAAGGCAATAAGTGGTCTGTCTGGCTTATATTCCAATCCAAAAAATTCACAAATAGCTTTTTTATTTTCCTCTTTTTTAGATAAAGATTTCACATCATAATTTTTCACAAGAGCTTTATCTTTTTTAGGGTCGAAAACAGAATAATCAATACCGTTCAAGATTCCACGCAATTTATTTTGCACTCCTCTAAGGGTATAATCCATATCTTCCCCATATTCAGAACCTAATATTTCTCTTGAATAAGTTGGAGAAACTGCTACAACTCTATCTGCATAATTTATAGCACCCTTCATCCAATTAACTCTATCAAAATGTTCACAGCCCCATTGATTATATACAATATCTTTTCTCATATTTGCAAAATCTAAAACATCTTGAAACCAAATTCCTTGGTATGCTAAATTATGAATCTCAAAAACTGATTTTGTATCTTTCCAAAATTCGTCAAACTTATAATTTGAATGCAAATATAACGGTAACATTGCAGTATGCCAATCATTTGCGTGAATAACATCAGCCTTGAAGTTAAGAGCCTTCGCATATTCCATAACAGCCAATGAAAACGAAATATATCGTTCATGTTCATATCTTGGATCCAAATATTTTGGATAAACCTCTTTAAAACAAGAAAAATACCAATCATTTTTTACAAAAAATACATTTATATTAGTATCCGGTAACTTTGTCATATAAAGATTAAACTTATGAGGCTGATTACCGAAAGTTAACCACATTTCAGAATTTTCTAATTCTTTGATTCCATATTTTTCTTTATCTATACACCCATGCAACGGAGTAAAAATGGCAATTTCAGCATCTTTTTCCAACTCTTTCGGCAAACTGCCTACTACATCAGCAAGACCACCTGCTTTTGAAAACGGTGCAACTTCAGCAGACGCAAATAATATCTTCATTTTTCCTCTCTTTCTGAACGGATAGTTTATTATTCTGAGAAAAATTCCATAGGATTCACTACATCATCATTTTCAGTGGTAAATCCTGAAACTTGTTCTATACTCTCTCTTACGACTTCAGTGGACTGAACTTGATTTGTCATTCTTTCAGCCCTGCTGTTACCAGAATTTTCCAACAGAATTTTTTTAATGTCAATATTAAGATTAAAATTTATACCATATTTTTGAACAATATTATTAGCCTGATTCATACAAATCTGCGCCTGCTCTCGAGAATCTATACACATCAAAACTTTAAACATGTTAACTTTATTTAACATTGTCAAATATTCACTAATCATAGCATTTTTTTCCATTTGAATATTCGAGTTATTTAAGACTCCATATGCCAAATCATATTTACCCTCAGAAAGATGTAATACACTCATCACATACCAAGCGATATGTTCCAAAGCTTTTAAACCCTTTTCTTTTGTAGTTTTCACTATTTTATAAAGCATAAATGAAGCTTTTTTATAAGAACCTAAATTTATATACGCATAACCAATCATCAGATCTGCAAACAACTCAAAACAATGCATCATTGTCAATTTTGATACTAATTTTGCTTTATATATTTCTCTGGCAAAAGCTTCTGAGTTATTTTTATAAGAAGCAAATGCATTTATTATGTAATACAAAATTGCAGAAAACGGATCTTCACCAATCATATTTGAAGAAACTTTTACGTCCTGTCCTTTTATTAATCGTTGTAATTGAACAAAAATAGAATATTTTTCAGGAATAAATCCTAAAAGTTTGTTTGAAATTTCTAAAAATTCTTCAACATCTTCCTTCATTGTCAAAACATCGACTAACGCAACATAACCAACACATTCAGTGATTAAATATTTAAATTCTTCTTTAGAAATAATTGTATAATTTATTGAATTGATTTTTTCATCATCTAAAACATTTAAAACATTATAACCAATATCTAGACAGTCTTCATACGCACCAATATTAAATAATACCTTCACATAAATCACTGACATTAACAAAAAGTGTAAATTAAAGTTAGGGGCAACTGGATTTATCGATGAATTATCAAGTGAAGATAATACGTTATGAATTAAATTCATTGCATATTGATAATCACCCTGTTCCATTGCACCTTGTATCATTCTGGTACAAAATACCACGTATTTATCTATATTATTCAACTGTTTAAGATTATTTAAAGTTTCTTCCGCAAGTACTTGAGTTCTTTCAGGATTATACTCATACATATTATTCGCAACATTATCATAAAGAGATTGTTTATATTGCATCAAATTTTCACTAGACCAGCTGGAAGAATACTTATTTAGAGAATTTAATATTTCAACAGAACAGTTTAAATATGAAGAAAAATCTCCCATTGATAAATTAATATTTGCTAAATTTTCCCATTCGGTAATAATTTTTTGAGTATCACCCACTAAATCATGCAAATATGCTTTTGTTGGATTTGGCATATTATTTGAGTAAACTAAGTCAAACAAATTCTGTGCTACAGCTTGTAAATCCTCAGGTTTTACAACTTCTAGCAAACATTTACGAAGCAAATTATAATTAGGGAAATAGATACAGTTATTATAGGAATACAAATATCCCATATTTGAAAGATTTTCACCTAATTTTTCCCAATTATTTATATTTAACGATAAGATGGTTTTTTCATCAACACGAGTACCAAGAAGTACCATTGTAGTCAAAAATTTTATTGTTTCTGTATCATCTTTTAATAAATTCAAACGACGTTTAATAAGTTTTTCTAAACTCGATGGTATAATCAAAGTTTTTGGATTAACCATTATTATAGAATCTTCTGTATATTGATATACTTCAGATTCTACTAAATATTGAATAGCATAATCTAAAAATAACGTACTACCACAAGCGTATTTTACAATTCGTTGGAAATAAAAATCAGTTAAAATATTTTTATAAAAGTTAGAATCTGCACCAACAATTACCTCAAATGGAGTTGGCGTCAATGTAACCTCCGTATAATAAGGTCTTGAAAGCAAGAAATGAGCATGATGATGCAATGAATACTCTTTATCATAAGATATTAAATAACTAATATTTAATTCATCCAAATGTTCAAATAATTGTTTCAAAACAAACATTGAACTTTCGTCTATTTTTTCAAAATTCTCTATATAAATCAAAGTGTTAGGAATAGCTTGTAATAAAGATAAGAAAACATTACAATAATATTCTCTTGTTTCTTCCATATTGTTCATTGGTCTTTGATTTAAATTTATCAAATCCCTTATCAATCCTTTTTGATCTACAGAAGCAAACATAGAAAAATCATTTGTATCAAATAATTTTTGAGAAATAGTATATTCAAAAACTGATGATACTAAATCCCTAAAAAATGAATATGGAGAATACCTCATATCATCATGACAAGTAATCGGAACAATATTGTCATATATACCTAATTCATCTACAGCTGATAAAACCTTTAAAGTATATGGTTGATACATAGTTGAAGCTTTTAGCGCAAATACACCTTTTGGAACCTGCTGCAAAACTTGTACTATACAATCCAACACATTAAAACTTTCTGTTTTGATAAACGTACAATTTATTTCCTCAAAATTAATCATTTGCACATCATAAATATCTTCTTCTAAAAGATTATATTCATTATTTAATACATCTTGAGTAATTTTTTCTTGATCTATCAATGCGGATTGAACAAACGTAGGAACTTCCATTTCTTCAGAATCGTCTTTTTCTTTTAAAGCTTCATTTCGTAAAATATCCCCGATATTTACAAATTCTTTCAAATCCATTTCGTAAAATCTTTTCATTACTCCATCAACTAATGCTGAATCTAATGACTCCATTTTATAATGTTCAATATAATATTCGTAAAAACTTTCATCTGTTATAACCTGAAAAGAATCCAAAGCTTTCATTGACTTGGAAGAACTTTGATAGAGCATATTTGCATGGAATCTGGTATCAATATCATATGGATTTTTATCCGCATCACGTTGCATTATCGTAAAATTACATTTTAATGCAACCCCTTTTTTGTTCAACAATTTCACATTCAATTTAGTAATTATATTTATAAGCTCAATAGTTGTTAAAATAGCAGAATTTGCTGAAGCAGAAAGAGTATAATCTTTATTAAACCTTATGACATAAATATCATTATTTATTATCTGTCGTCTTACATTTATTGATTGAACATAGGTTGCAATAAGAGCATCTAAATTTGCTCTAAACTTTTGATATAATTTATTAGAACCAAGTTTTGCTTTTACTACATCACTATTAGGAAAATCGATCCTTAAAATTGCAAAACTATCAGTATTGGACTCTCCCAAAACAGCACTTATTTCATTTGAATACCCACATTTTACGCATTGCTTATTTTTCATCAAGTTGATTTTGCCACATTTAGCACATTTAGTGACTAAAATTTCACCACACTTTTTACAAGTATTTTTTTCATTAACAGTTTTACAAACAGGGCAAATGATTTTGAGTACCTTCTTACAGTTAGGGCACACCATTGCACTTTTATTTATCTCTGCTCCACATTTAGGACATTCCATAACGAAATTATAACATACTAAGCAAAATTTAAACTAATTCAAAAAGAGGATATTACTGTATTTGCTTAACAGCTTGTAAACTTTTACACCCAAAAACTTTATAAAAAAACAATTTTTTTTTAGAATAAAAGAGACCCTTAGGAAACAACATGGAAAATACACTAGAAGAGAAACAATGGAAACCCAAAGCTAGCCTTGCAATGATTACTATAGCAGTTATGATTGCGACCTTTGTTGAAGTTTTAAACACTTCAATCGCAAACGTAGCCTTAAAAAGCATTGCAGGAAGTTATTCGATATCAGATGATGAAAGTTTATGGATTGTAACCATATTCTTAATCGCTTGTAGTGTACTATTACCCGCTACAGATTGGTGCAGCCGAGTAATGGGAAGAAAAAATTTCTTCTTATTATGCGTTGCCACATTTGGGATTTCAGCAGCAGTTTGTGGAATGGCTCCAAGCTTTGAAATAATGATTATTGGTAGAATTTTCCAAGGATTAGGCGGAGGATGTATAATACCACTTTCTCAAGCAATATTATTAGAAAGTTATCCAAAAAGTGAACACGGAAAAGCTATGGCAATCTTTTCTTCTGGAATTACAATCGCACCAATTATAGGCCCTATTGTAGGAGGTTGGCTAACAACAAATTATTCGTGGAATTACGTATTTTTTATAAGTCTGCCTTTCTGTATTGCAGCATTTATTATGATTTCTATGTTTATTGAAGATCCTCCATATTTGAAAGTTATCGGATTACACAAAATCGACTATATAGGTTTAATACTACTCATAATTTGGATTGCAACTTTCCAAGTTATGGTTGACAATGGACAGAAAAATGGTTGGTTTGATTCAGCATATATTTGTAAACTAGGAATTATAAGCTTAATTTCCTTTATTGCACTTATTTGGTGGGAACTAAAAACCAAATCCCCCTTATTGGATTTAAAAATTTTTAAAAATTGGAACTTTACGTTTGGAACAATTATCCTAACTGTAGTATTTGGTATCGCATACGGCACAATTGCAATATTACCACAATTTTTACAAAGATTAATGGGATATACATCGTATCTAAGTGGATTAGCAGCTGGACCTATGGGTGTTGGTTCAATATTAGCAGTTCTATTTACTGGAATTACAACAAAAAAAATCGATTTAAGAGCCCAAACATTTCTTGGATTGATAGTTTTTGCTTTAGGCTGCATTATGTTTTCTAAGCTTAATTTAGCAATTGCAATCAACAATGTAATCATCCCCAATATAGTTATTGGAGCAGGATTAACATTAGTAATTATCCCAACAACAACAATATTATTTTCAACAGTTAAAAACACAGAAATGACAAATGCATCAAGTGTACAAAACCTCATTAAAAACGTCGGCTGCGCAGTTGGAACATCGTCAGTTGGTGTATTTGTTTCAAGATTTTCACAAATTCATCAAACATATTTGATAGACAGATTAACTGTACTAAATGAAACATTCACAGTAAAACTTAATACTATAACAGCTTCTTTTGTACAGATGGGACACGATATTGCAACAGCTCAACATATGGCACAAATTTCATTATATCAACAACTTATGCAACAAGCCACATTAAGTGCTTTTATGACTTCATACAGAACCTACGCAATTATTGTAATATGTGTTCTACCATTAGTATTTCTTCTGCGAAAAGTTAAACAAGGACAGTGTCCGGGTTAGTAAAGTTTACACAACATCAAATTTTGTGATATTATATAGATAATTAGAGGGATATTATGAGTATTTTTGCTGATGATAATGATTTTGGATATCAGAAACCGACAGAAAAGAAAAATCCTGTCGTAAAACCTGAAGCAATTGATTTGGATAAAAACTTTGAAAACTGCATTCGTCCAAAATCATTTGACACCTATATTGGACAATCTGGCTTAAAAGATACTCTAAAAATAACAATCGAAGCCGCAAAAAAAAGAGAACAACCTCTTGACCATTTATTGTTTTACGGCCCCCCAGGATTAGGGAAAACAACATTAGCAGGTGTTATAGCTCAAGAAATGGGTGTTGAAATCAAAATAACATCCGCTCCAGCATTAGAAAGACCACGAGATATTATAGGAATCTTGATGTCGTTACAAGGTGGAGAAATATTATTCATTGATGAAATCCATAGATTAAATAAAGTTGCAGAAGAAATTCTTTACCCAGCAATGGAAGATTTCTACCTTGATATGACAACAGGCAAAAGCCAAACCGTTAAAACTTTAAGAATTCCTTTGCCTAAATTTACACTTATCGGCGCAACAACTAAAGCCGGAGAATTATCTGGGCCACTTAGAGATAGATTTGGCATAATCCATAGACTTGAATTCTATACAGAAGAAGAATTATCACAAGTTATAAAAAGAACCGCAGGGATACTTAATATTGAGATAGACACAAAAGGAGCAAATGCAATCGCACGACGCTCTAGAGGAACACCTCGTATTGCAAACAGACTTATAAAAAGAGTAAGCGATTATGCTTTGGTAAAATATAATGGAAAAATTACTGAACAAATCGCAAATGAATCATTAGACATATTAAAAATTGATGAATTTGGACTAGATACAACAGATAGAAATCTACTAAAACTGATTATAGAAAAATACGATGGCGGTCCTGTTGGAGTAGAAACAATTGCGGCAGCCATAGGAGAAGACGTTAGAACAATTGAAGATGTTTGCGAACCATTTTTACTGCAGGCTGGCTTGTTACAAAGAACACCTAGAGGTAGAAAAGTTTCCCCTGCAACATACAGACACCTTGGCTATACAACAACCAATTCAAACCAACAAAGCTTGTTTTAAATTATTCCAAATGACCAAAAATTACTCTGTCAATATTTGCCAAATCTTTTAATACTTTAATGTCTTTAAATCCATTTGCGTTCATAATTTCTGCAACATCTTGAGATTGACCTATACCTAGTTCAAACATCAAATAACCACCAATATTCAAAAATTCACCTGCACCCTCTGTGATTTTTTTATAAAATTCCAAGCCTTTATCATCACTGGTATAAAGAGCTAACTCTGGCTCAAATGAAACTTCTTTTTGAATAGTTTCTTTAAATTGTGGAGGAATATACGGAGGATTTGAAACAATCATATCAAACCTCTCCTCTGGTCTAATTTTCGAATAAACATCTGATTTTCTAAAACTTGCACGGTTAAATAACCCAAATTTTTCCATATTTGAAAAAGCAACATGTAACGCTTCTGTAGAAATATCCGCACCAATTACTTGAGCATCCGTCAACTTTGCTATCATACAAGCAATACATCCAGAACCTGTGCACATATCAAGAATTTGAGTAAATCCTTTTTCCTTAATTATTTCAACAGCCTGACGAACCAAAAGTTCAGTTTCATCTCTTGGGATTAAAACGTCTGTTTGAACATTAAATTTTTCACCCATAAAATCAGCTTGTCCTATAATATATTGAATAGGAAGTCTTGTTTTTGCACGATACTTTGCTTTTTCTTCAACAATAGCAAGTTTATCATCTGTCAATTTCTTACCCATTATAATGTCAGCTAACGTATATCCTGCAAAATGCTCAATTAAAAGTTTCACTTCTACATTTGCTTCATTTTGTTCTATACCCGCATCAGTTAAAATTTTTACTATATCTTGAATTAACATTCTTCCTGATCCTCTACATACTTCAAATTTGGAGCGTGCTCAGTTATAATTTTATCAATCGTATCACGAGCTTCTAGTTTTGATTTCAATTCAACCTGTTCAATACTATATTTTTTACACAATCGTTCATAATAGTAAAGTTGTTTTTTTGTCGGTGCTTCTTTTGACATTTTTACTTCTTGTAAGAACTTTCGTTTTTGTTTTTCGTACTCTTTATTAGCCTCAAATATAGGACGTTGTTTTTCTTTATATTCATAATACTTTTTACATTCTTTCAAATATTTCATTGTATCAGACTTAAATACACTTTCATCAATAATTTCTGCCAAAAACTCAAATCTTGAACAATTTAATTCAAGATAATATTTTTCATCTGCAACAAAACTTTCCCAGATTTCATCTACAGACAAATCCATCGATTTTTTTACATTTGCACGTAAATAATTACAAAGCGCAGATTTCTGATTTTTTGTCAGATTTAAATAAATTTGCTTTTTAATCTCATACATAAAACAATTATACAACTTCCAAAACAATAGTGCAAAACACAACAAAGCGGCCGTAAAATACGTCCGCTTCGCACCCATAAAAAGTCGCTGCACCATCAAAGATGGCAGTATTTACTTTAAGGGTAACGAAGTACCATTAGGTTTCAGTTCCTCACAAACCACACAAATTGATGTGCGTATCGACCCTCATAAAGCCGTGCTACACGAACCTATCGTGTGAACAAATCCTTGACTGAAAATTTGCGGGTTTTGTTAGACAAGCTAAAGTCCAGCAACTTCCTTGCAATAGGATTAGTTTGTCGAGTCGACTGTAGTTTATCAACAACTTCTTTTTCTCTCGTCTCTTGAGAATCGCTTTCAATTACTCTTAAGTTTTGTTCAGTCTTCTCAACCATGATTCTAATTGTACCTCGTTATATCTTAATAAACAAATTTTTCATACAAAAATTGCTTAATTTTATATATTTTTTATATATTATTTACATATCGTTACATTGTATATTTTAATCATTGCTATACTTGAAATTCAGCCATATTTAAAATAAATTAGTTTTATGTACAAAGATTATGCAAACACACTTGAAGAATTAGAAAACAACTCTCATTTAAGAGTTTTAAGAGACTTTGATACTAAAGACGAAAAATATATTTATTATAGAAATAAAAAACTTTTAAATTTATCTTCTAATAACTATCTAAATTTTGCAGATAACAAGAAAATAACCGAAGAATTTTTAAACAATTCTGGTAATAAATATTCTTTTGGTAGTGCTTCAGCAAGACTTCTTACAGGAACCCTACCGATTTATAAAGAATTAGAATCACTTTTAGCAAACCTTTATAATAAAGAATCAACACTTTTGTATAATAGCGGATACCACGCAAACATCGGTATTGCGAGTGCCCTAAATCAAAAAGGAGATGTTGTCTTCTCTGACAAATTGAACCATGCCAGCATAATTGACGGTATGCAACTATCACAAGGTAAATTTTTCAGATACCAACATAACGATATGAAATCTCTTGAAAACCTTTTAATAAGAGAGCGTAACAATTACAAAAATGCATTCATTATAACTGAAAGCGTATTTTCTATGGATGGAGATATTTCAGATCTTAAAAAAATAGTTGAATTAAAAAAGAAATATAATTGTATATTGATAGTAGATGAAGCACACGCATTTGGTGTCTTTGGAGAAAAAGGCTTAGGAATTTGCGAAAATTTAGACATTATTGATGATGTTGATTTAATTATAGGAACATTTGGGAAAGCGATTGGTTCAATGGGAGCATTTGTTGTTGGAGCTAAACCTCTTATTGAATATTTAATCAATAAATCTCGCTCATTTATTTTTTCAACAGCTATACCACCAATAAATGTTGCTTTTTCTAAGTGGATTATTGAAAATAAACTTCCTAAAACTTATGAACAACGTAAAAAAATGATACAACTTGGTAAAAATCTAGGTAGCAGTAGTCATATTATACCAATAATTATTGGTGATAACAAAGAAACCGTTGATTTATGCGAAACTCTTTTCCATAATGGTTATTTTACTCTTCCAATTAGACCACCTACAGTTCCTGTCGGCACCTCGAGACTAAGACTTTCTCTCACAACAGACATCAAAGAGAATGAACTTGAAAATCTTATGGAGATAATCAATGAAAAGCGTTTGGCTAAATAAAAAAAACAATAAAAATATAATCATATTTTTTGCAGGATGGAGTTTTGATGAAACCCCTTTTAAACACTTAGATTGCGATGATAATGATGTTTTAATAATTTACGATTATAACACATTACTTATTCCAGAAGAACTAAACGATTTATCTACATATGAAAATAAAACTCTCATTGCATGGTCTATGGGTGTTTTTGTTGCTTGTAAACTTAAAGATTTATTCACAGATTTTGATAATAAAATTGCCATCAACGGAACAACATCCCCCGTTGATGACACCTATGGTATTCCTATAAGAATGTTTGAATTAACACTTAAACACGCTCAAAAAGGACTCGAAGGTAAATTTTATCAAAACTTATTTATAACAGAAGATGAATATAATCTCTATTTATCAAATCCGGTTCAGCGATCAATAGAAAACAGAGTATCTGAACTTGAAAATTTATACACTTTGATTAAAAATAAAAATAACTTAGATTGTATAAAGTTCTATGATTTTGCGGTAGTTAGCGAATACGACAAAATTATTCCACCTAAAAATCAAATTGAATGCCACAAAAAGAACAGAACAGACTATATTACAATTTCAAACGGACATCATATATATTATCAATTTGCAAGCTGGGAAGAAATTATTAAATGCAAACAAATTATAAACAAATAAAAAGACAATTCGAAAAAAGTATGAACAGTTACGACAAAAACGCAATTGTTCAAGACTTGATGGCATCAAAATTGATAATTGAACTAACTAAAATTTCAAACGAATTTGAAACAATTCTAGAACTTGGTTCAGGTACAGGCCTAACAACAAAAAGAATTGCAAAAAACATTTCTTTTAAAAATTTTTATGGAAATGATTTAATTGAAAAATCTAAAATTTACGTACAAAAAATAATTCCAAACGCAAACTTTTTATGTGGAAATGCGCTAAAAATAAAACCACCAAGGAAAGCAGACTTAATAATTTCGAATGCAATGTTTCAATGGTTTGATAACCTTGATAAAGCAATAAACACATTAAAACTTACTTTAAACCAAAACGGGATTTTAGCGTTTTCAACATTTACACCAGCCAACTTCAAAGAACTAACTGAACTAACTGGACTTACACTAAAATACAAAACCGAAGACGAAATAAAAGAAATTTTAACTCAACAAGGTTTTGAAATTTTATACTGTGAAAGCTTTTATGAAGAAGTTAAATTCAATACTCCACTAGAACTGTTGGCGCATATGAAAAATACCGGAGTAAATTCCCTATCTGATTCAACTTGGTCAGTAAAAAAGATAAAAGATTTTTGCGACAAATTTTCAAAAAAATACCCACAAACAAAATTAACTTATTCACCACTAATTATAATTTGCAGGGGTAAATAATATAAATCTTTACTCTATCGCTACTGTCGTTTGTAGTGCTCATATGTCTTTTTTGAATATATAGACTTTAATTTTCCAAAACAGTCCATAAATTTATACAAACACTTATTTCTTAAGTTTTCATTCCAGAATATCAACAACGCCACAAATGAAAAAATCATCAAATCAAAAATAGTTTTAAACAAAACTTTATTAAAATCTCTTTTACCATTCTTCTTGGCTAAAAATATTTTCAAATAACCGTTATTAACAGATCTATCCATTTTCCATTCAATAGTTTCACGATTTGCAGGAATAATATCATACAACAACTCTTTATTACACCAAGCAAACTTATAACCCTTAACACTTGCTCGTGAAGAAAAATCAATATCTTCACCTGTCATCATTCCAAAATTTTCATCAAACCATATATCTGATTCAGTCATTAACTTAGTTGAAAATATAACACTATTCGTACAAAAAACTTTTCTTATTGAACCTTGTTTTCGTTTTTTATAATGATTAGCAATTGCACTTTTCTCGCCACCAACTATAGGAATTGGAGCACTTGTTGCGCCATCAGCTCCAATGGATATCATTGTTTTATACAGTTCTATAATCCACTCTGAAGTTGGATATTCATCATCATCTAAAAATGCAACATAATCAGCACATATTTCAACACTTTTTTTTAATACCACATTACGAACTGCACCAATACTTTTCTTTGATTCATGCTCATAATAAATCTTAAAAGGATAACTCTCGACAAATTTTTCATAAACTTCAAAAGCTTTTTTATCTGGATTATTATCTGCAACAATTACCCTTATCTCACAATTTTCAGGAACACTTTGCTTTGCAATATGCTCTAAACAATTCGCGAGTAATTCATTCCTATTATATGTACCAACCCCAATTAAAATAATCTTATCCATACAAACCTCATACAACTCAAACGTCAAAACCAATTTTTATACTTATAAAAAAGCACCTCTATATCTATTAACCACAAGGGTAACTCTTACAGTTGCACATGTTCTCGATTGAGAACATATAGTTCTCATATTAGAACAATAATAAATAATATGCAAGACAAAAAATTTAAATTTCAAAAGTCACTCGCAAAAGTTATAAAAAATCATAGAACAAATCTGAACCTCTCTATGACAAAATGTTCCGATGAAATTGGACTCACAAAATCAATTTGGTCAAACATTGAAGCTGGGAATAGAGACCCACAATTATCCACGATTTGGAGAATTGCAGAAGCGCTCAATATACCGCTATCTCAAATTATTCTCGAACTTGAAAAAGATTTAGGTAATGATTACTTTCTTGAAAATTAACAAATTATTCTTACTTCGTAAAAATAGTTACACTATGAACATCAGTACTGCCATCTAGAAGTATATTATTATTTTTCGCTTCTTGATTTATGTAATTCAAATACTTATCGTATTCATCACCTAATTGTTGTTTTTCAGGCAAAAGTGGATAAACTTGGTAATATCCTTCTACAAAAATTGGCTTATCACCAGCTAAATTTCTAAAACGAGACATCATCTCCGTTACATAATTGTATTTATTATCACCTAAAAATACTGTGTATCTAGCAGGATGCGCAACTCCAACAATACCGTATTCGGACATTGTTTTTACTATCCATTCAAAATCCCTATCTGGATATTGTCTATTCCATTTGTCTTTCTTATTCTTTTTAAAAAATTCTTTGTTTAAAAATTCCTCATATGGATTTATAGCTAAAGTTAACATATGCATATCTACATTCCGAGGAGTAACTTTACTATTACCATACGATGCAAAAATCTCAATCCCTGCAACTACTCGAACTTTTGTATACTTTTTAGGATATTTTTGTAAAACTTTTATTAACTCCTTTGTCCCCAAAATTGTATTATGATCAGTAATTGCAATATACATAGGCTTACCGTTCAAATTATTTTCAGCATAATCCTGAGCCATATCCAATAATTGCTTAACAGTTGCCTCACCATCAGAAGAAACTGTATGCATATGCAAATTAGCACTAAACACCCCATTTTTAATATTTTTTTCACTTGGAGTATAAATTTGCGGATTGTTATTATTAGCTTGTAAAAATTCTTTTAATTCTTCAGGCCCAACAATTGGTCGAAGACTTTCAAGTTTATATCGCTTATTACCCGATAAATCAATAATATTCTTCTTATATTCATAATCTAGTAAAGGAGCAGAAATCTCATAACGCCCACGTCCTAATTTCAAATCATAATAGATATAAAAACTAATACCTGCAACGATTAATATTACTAAAATAAAAATATAAATACATTTAGCTCTGGTAGTTTTTGAAACCACAATTTTCTCCTTTTCTTTACTATTATAATACCAGAATTATAAGAAATTGTTTTATCAAAAATATTAGTGTAATATTACATATATGATCGAGAATTTGGATAAAATAAAAGCTGCGATAGAAATAGAAACAAAATATCGCTATATTGATATTCACGGCAAAACTCAAAAGTTTTCAAGTTTCATAAAACAAGAAGCTCAAAAAAACTATAAAAAATCTAAAAAAAATCCAAGATGGGCAGTTTTAATTGAAGCATTTGATGTCTATCCATATTCATCTGTTCCTGAAAGAAGAAAATCAATAGAGCAATTAATCCGAACAATTAAAGCTGAAATCCAACAGGAAAAAGAAATCAAACAAGAAGAAGAAACAATGCAACTTCAACGACAAAAACATCCATCAGAAGTTGATGTAATGTACATAAAAGGTGTTGGACCAAAAGTTGCATACAAACTTAACAAATTAGGAATTTTTACAGCTCAAGACTTAATGATGTATTTTCCTAAAAAACACATTGACTACTCTTCTCGAACCCTTATCCGTAATTTAGAAGAAGGACAAACTACCACAGTTTTTGGATACATTCGTTCTGTTTCTGCTTTTAATACAAAAAATAATTTATCAGTAATAAAAGTTATAATCGCAGACGAAAGCGGGAAATTTGAACTTAGTTTTTTCCAAGCTAAAGGGAATAAATACCTACTTGAACGTACCAAAGCTCAGTTCCCAATTAATGCAGGAATTATGATTTCAGGAGTTGTTAAATTAAACTCTTACAATAATCAATTAACAATGGATAAACCAACCTACTCTATTATGAGTGGTGAATTTATGGAGAATTCTGATTCTGATAATCTGAATATTGCAAGAATTGTTCCTATATACACAGTTTGCGAAGGTTTAAGCATAAAAACATTACGAAAAGCTATCTTTAACGCAATAGAACTATACAAAAATGATATTGTGAATATTATTCCAGATGAAATCAAAACACGTTTAGGAATAATGGATAAAAAACAAGCTGTCGAAGAAATTCATTTTCCAAGAACAATGAATAATTTAGAACACGCAAGATTTTCACTAATATTTGAAGAATTATTCCTAGTTCAACTTAAATTAATAAGATTAAGAGAAAACACAGCAAAAAATATTTCATCATATGCACTAAAAATACATAAAGACGGTATCGTTCAACAATTTATAAACAATTTACCATTTGAATTAACCTCAGGACAAAAACAAGCCGTAAATGAAATCCTTAATGATATGGATTCCGATACACCAATGCAAAGATTATTACAAGGGGACGTTGGTAGTGGAAAGACTGTTGTTGCAACAATAATGCTACTTGCAGCAATAGAAAACGGATACCAAGGTGCATTGATGGCTCCGACAGAAATTTTAGCACAACAACACTACAATAATTTAATCCAATGGTTAACTCCTATGGGATTAAGTGTTGGACTATTTTTAGGTAGCCACGGGAAAAAAGTCAGACAAAAATTTGAAACTGATTTAAAAAATGGTCAAACACACATAGCAGTAGGTACTCACGCATTAATACAAGAAAATGTAGAATTTAATAATTTAGGAGCTATTGTTGTTGACGAACAACATAGATTTGGTGTAAAGCAACGAAACGTACTTAAGAAAAAATCTCAAAACCCACAAATTTTAACAATGACAGCAACTCCTATTCCACGAACTTTAGCACTAACAGTCCATGGTGATTTAGATTTAACAGTAATCAATGAATTACCAAAAGGTCGTAAACCAATCAAAACAACAATGACAGGATATCATAAAGCGGTATGGAATCTTATTAAGGAACAAATTGAAGAAGGTCGTCAAGCTTATATTGTATACCCATTAATTGACGAAAGCGAAACCCTTTCAGCTAAAGCTGCAACTCAAGAAGCCGAAAAACTTCAATCTGAAGTTTTCCCTCAGTACAAAATTGGATTACTACACGGCAAACTCAAAAACGATGAAAAAGATGCAGTAATGAAAGATTTTAAAGATGGAAAATATGATATTTTAGTTTCTACAACAGTTGTTGAAGTCGGAGTTGATGTACCAAATGCAACAGTTATGGTAATTGAAAACGCCGAAAGATTTGGGCTTTCTCAATTACACCAATTACGTGGGCGAGTAGGTAGAAACTCTCTTCAATCATATTGTGTTTTAATTACATCTTCTCGTTCACAAGAAACAAGAGAAAGACTTAGCATTATGACAGAAACTAATGATGGGTTTGTAATTGCAGAAAAGGATTTACAACTACGAGGCCCTGGGGAATTTTTGGGAACTCGACAAAGCGGATTACCAGATTTAATAATTTCTGATATTGTTCGTGATGCAAAGATTTTAGAACTTGCAAGAAACGAAGCTCTCGATTTTGTAAAAACTAATGATATTGAAAATTATCCTCATCTTCAAAACGTAACAGCATTAGAAATATTCACAGGATTGGATATCTAATAAAAAACAGAGAAAGAAAATATCCTTCTCTGTTTTTAAATATTGAATTTTACTAACTATTTAGAAGTCATTAAAACATATTTAGCAGCATCTGTTGCTGGTTCAACTGTTGCATCGTGGAAAATCACAGGGAATACATCTGTCATATTAGTTGCATTATTTTCTACAATACAAGGTTTGTCTACATTACGAGATGCTTTATTTTTAGCAGTGTTACCATCACCTGGTTTTGTACAAGTAACAGCTTTATTAGGCAATGTTGTACCATTTACATCAATAAACCCTGAACAATATGCAAGATAACTACCTGCAGAAGTAATATCCATAGGACGTCCTATTGGTTGTGAACAACCAGACGCATATTCATAAAATGCAACAATAGAACCATCCGCTAAAGAATATGCTATATATTTTGTATAATCATTCCATATACCGCCATCTGATGCATTCGAAATTGTATATGCAGCACCACTTGAACCTGCTGAAGTATTTGATTGTCTTTTTATATTTGATACTCTTCCTAGATATGTTTGACCAGTTAGTGTTCCATTAAAAATTGCACAGAAAGACATTTTTGATTCTGGATGTTCTGAACCTCCGTTATTTACATCGCAATAATCAGAAGCACCTGCAAAATCAAAATCATATTGAGCTTGTGCCATTAGACCTGCTTGGTTTAATGTTGAGATAGCTTTTTTGAATCCTGAACGGTATTTTGCACCATTAGTATTTGCTATTAAGTTTGGTATTGTCATCGCTGCAACCACACCAATAATACCTAATGTAATCAACACTTCTGCCAAAGTGAATGCTGAACTCTTTTTCATCTTATTTCTCCCTTTTTTTATTACACTACTTATTTTTTAATATACACAATATTTACCTCCTTTGCAAGATTATTCTACTCAAATGACAGATTGATTTTGTCGGCATAGCAATACCGACCTACGTTACTTCGTTCTCTCTCCCACAAGTGGGAGAGAGTTAGGGTGAGGACCTAAAATATATTTACCCCTTGACTTTAGTAAAAAATCCATTAAAAGATTGATGTAATCCATCCAAATATGTAATATTGTAGTTATGGGGAATATTGTCCAGATGTTCCGGGGATAAATAAGGGATAGTAGTTATGGAAGACAAATTACAAAATTCAATATCTACAAAGCAATTATACCAACAGTATCATTGGTATCAAAATGTGTTCCCTAATATTATTCAGGAATCCTATGACGAATTTTTTAATCCTGAATTCAAACTAGAACTCATTGGAGTAAGTAAAAACATAAACTGTCTTATCGATAATGAATCTTGTTTTGTAACCAAAATTAGAATAAACCAAGAATACGATATGTTTTTCAGATTAACTGATAAAGCAATCGCATTAATTCTGAATAAAGCTCTTGGTGAATCAAAAAACAAATTCAACATCAATAAAATTTCAGAGCTAGAAGCAAAAGTTATTACTTCATTTAATGATTTTATGTTTGAAAACCTAAAAAAAGTTCTAAATCCACCACCGGCTAACGAACTTAAAAGGGTGAATTTTGATTTAATACATCTAACATTTTTAATCAAAGAGGTTGAAGAATATAATCATAGAACAGGCAAAGTTATCGTAACATTACCTTTAGCTTTACTAGAACCAGAAATAATAACATCTAGTAGTGAAAAATTCTCACAAACATCCTTCCCAAGAACTGAAACTTTTGCAAAAGTTTATGTAGGGAAAACAAGAGTTCCACTTTATGATGTAAAAAACCTTGAAGAAGATGATGTTGTAATCTTTGATAATAGCAACATTGAGAAATTAACATTAACAATAAATGGTAGTGACCTACCTGTTAAATTAAACCCAAACATGGATTTACTAATACCAGAAGATAACGACGACGGAGGAGATGACATGAGTGATACTCAGCAAAACATATGGGATAGTATAGAAGTTGAAATGTATGCAGAGTTTGATTCTGTAAAAATATCCCTCGGAGAACTTAAAAACATTGAAGATGGTTTAGTTGTAGACTTAACATCTTTATACGATAACAATGTAACACTAAAAGTTGAAGGTAAACCTATTGCAAGCGGATCACTAGTAATAGTAAATGATAGATACGGTGTAAAAATTAACAACATAATTGCAGAAGGCACCGCTGAACGTTCTCAAATTCAAAACAATTCAGAATACGAAGAAGGTTCGTACGAAGAAGAAGGAGAGTATCAAGATGAAGCTCCTCAACAACAATATGAAGAATCATATCCTGAAAGTGAAGATGAAGAATTTGATTACAGCGACTTTGAACTAGAAGATGAAAATATTTAATAACATAAATTATTAAATAAGGGGAGATAAACAGATATATGGGTGGATACATAGCTAATTTTACTGTATATACAATGGCAATGCTTGGATTGATAAGCTTTGCAGTATTTGTATTCAAAAAATTTACAGATGGAACTATGCGTAGTAACAACACAAAATTTTTAAGTGTAGAAGAAACTATGAGCTTATCTCCAAGAAAAACCCTACATGTTGTACGTGCTGGCAATGAAAAATTTTTAATAGCTTCAGATATTGATAGAACAACTCTAATATCAAAACTAGAAAACACTACTTCTACAAAAGACATTGAACATCTAGAAAGATTTAGAAATATCGGATTAGAAAATCAAGATCAGCTACCAACAACTTTTGAAGATGAAATTCAAGTTTTACCACAACAAGTTCATCTAGAACCAATAAAAGGTAGAAACCCGAACTCTACAAGAAGAGGTTTAGATAAAAGAGCTACTTCAAATATTGAAACACCTAAAAATCAAAAAAATATTGTTACATTAGATTTTGATACAAGAAAAAGCCACGGATTTTCTACAATGAAAGAAATGGCAATGAAAATAAACGAATTATAAGGATAGATAAATTATGGATCAATTACAAAATTTAAATCCTATATTACAAATGTTGATAGTAATGTCTATGTTTTCATTACTACCATTCATATTTTGCTGTATGACAAGTTTTCTTAGATTTGTCATAGTATTTGCAATGTTAAAAACAGCAATGGGTACACAACAAGTACCGCCTGCAATTGTAATTATCGGTTTATCAATAATTTTGACATTCTTTACTATGGGGCCAACATTCCAAAAAATGTACGATATGGGCTCTGTTCCTTATCAGAAAAACCAAGATATGATAGCTGCAGTTTATGAAGGCTCAAAACCATTAAAAGAATTTATGTTAAAACAAACCAGAAAATCTGATTTGGACTTTTTTATAGAACTTTCACATAAGAAACAAGTGACATCACCTGATGATATTTCAATATGGGAAGTCGCTCCTGCATACATAATCAGTGAATTAAAAACATCATTTGAAATAAGTTTTATAATATTTGTACCATTTATTATTCTTGACTTAGTAGTAGCAAACATACTACTGGCACTGGGGATGTTTATGTTATCTCCTACAATCATTTCGATGCCATTTAAGTTATTAATATTTATTGCAGTTGATGGTTGGGCACTAATAGTACAAGGACTTGTTACAAGTTACAACTAGTATAGAAGGTTAATTATGGAAGTTTTACTAGAATATTTAGCAAAAGGATTTTTAATGATGTTAACAATATCAATGCCATGTGTATTAGTTGCAGCTGGTATTGGTCTTGTTGTAGGTATTTTACAAGCCGTCACTCAGGTTCAGGAACAAACAATCGCAGCGGCACCTAAAATTCTTGGCGTATTCCTTGTAATCATAATTGGGGGCGTTGGATTTATAAGACTTTTAACAAACCTGTTCCAAGAGGGTATGGTATTAGCATTCCAACACGTGCCTCAAAGCCAAGATTTTGTGCTTGAAGCCGGCTATCACAAATATACAAAACCTTTTGAATACGAAATGAAAGATAGATTCAAAAACATGGATAATATCGATGGCCTAATGAAAAACCCAGGAAAAGTTCCATATATAGATAATTATAAAAAAGAACGATATACTCCGGCAGCTAAAACAGCCAGCCCAAAACCAACACAAGTAGAAGCAATAAAAATTCTTGGTAGATAATAAATGAACGAATTATACAGCGCAATAATGCAAATGTTTCCCAAAATAAACACCTACCTAATGGCAGGAGCTCTTGTATTTGCACGTATGATCGGATTTTTTAGATTCTGTCCTATATTTAACAGAAAAGACATTCCACCTTTAGTAAAGGTACCATTTGCATTGATTATTACAATTTTTATTGTACCTTTTTTATCTCCAGAAAAATGTCTAACCGAATGTGATTCGTTTATGCTATCCATATTATTAAATGTGGTTGTTGGTGCAATGATTGGCTATATGGCACAACTTATTACAATCGCAATTGATTGCGGTGCTGAAATGATAAATATGCAAATGGGTTTATCTTCAGCAACAACACTTGACCCAACTACCTCTGCACAAGTATCTATCCTTACTAAGATGGTATCGTTGATGGGAATACTTATATTTATTCATTTAGGTGGTATTTATTGGTTATTCAAAGCTCTTGTTAGAAGTTTTGAAATCTTTCCTATGTATGCTTCTGCAGTGCCATTAGCACAACTAATAAAAATGGATTTACTCATAAAAATGTCATCAAATACTTTATATATGGGACTTCAAATAGCATCTCCAGTATTACTTGCAACGCTTGCTCAAGATATTATCCTTGGGGTTATTTCAAGAACAGCTCCACAAGTTAACGTATTCCAATTAAGCTTCTTATTTAAACCTGTACTAGGCGCAGCCATAATGATTTGGATTCTTCCAATGTTAATGAACATCATAGAAGAATACTTCTTAAGCTTTGCTAATATAATTTAGAAAAATAATATCTATTAATAATTTTGAAGATTGTGCATTATACCCAATTATCATATATCTACATAATTATCATATATTTATTCAGGTTTTCCTGAACGTCCTCTTATATACACAGAACTACTACTACCTGAAACATCTCCATAAACATAACAAGCAACTTTTCCTGTATAAGATATAAACTCTCCACTTTTATTTGCTAAATATTCTAATTCTAAATATATGCGAACATCCTGACGAGGTAAACAACTGCCACCTCCACAATAATCTTTATTTGGTCTATCTAAACTACTATATTGACATGCTGAGTAAGAGTGTTTTTCACTACTAAGACCAAGACTACTTAAATAAGGTCCACCTGTTTTCATAACAAAGTTAAAAGATTGATTTATACTACCACTCTCAGGTATAGCAGAACCACTACCTAAATTACTAGTGTAATAAAAATTTTCTCCTGACGGAAGATTCTCCCCATAAAACGTACATGTTGAGGGCACATTAGGGTTTGATCTACCAGAATAATCATAACCGAAACATCCAAACCTTAATTCTCCAATTACAGTTTTTATATTACAAGCATCATGAATCTTCTTCATTTCTGAATAGCCACAACAAGCATCACCAGCATCCAATGTTGCTTTAGTTTTACAACATTCTAGACCTGTTGGATTTTCCTCACAAGGGTCAGGTGGTGGTGGCGGTGGTGGTGGTGGTTCTTCCACCTCTTCCAATTTTGGATTCGGTGTAAGATTTACTTCTTCAACTTCTGCTAGTTTAGTTGTCCTAATTTTCAGGTCAATTACAAATTGTCTCAAATCTCGACCAAAAACATTTGGACCTTTAATCCCATTAACATCCACAATACCTCTAACTGGTTTATCTAAAGCAATTTGAGGTGCAATACAAATACTCGCACCGCTTTTTAATATTGCACAAGAACCCTCATATTTTGGAGTATAGATTTCTCTTTTTGTACCGTTAGTAGTATAATATTCTTTGCTAAAACATTCTGCCCTATTCTCACCGTCACAATATTTTGAGACCCTAAAATTACGTTTTAAAAATTTCCCACTTGAATTATCATAATTTTCTGGTTCGGTTAAAGAGTACATTGAAGTTGTAAAAAACGAGGTTTTATTTTCTGTTACAACTAATGAATCCAATGCATTTTGCACACTTTCTTTTATTCGCTTATGTGCAGTATTAAGAATATTATCATTAAACTTACTTACAGTTGCTGGTAAAACTAACGCAGCAATTATACCAACAATAGTTACTGCCAACAAAACTTCTGTTAAGGTAAAAGCACTACATTTCAAGCTCTTAAAATTTTGATTGAAAAAACTATCAAATTCACCTGAATCAAAAGCTTTTTTTAACCTCATAAAATTTCCCCTTACAAATTTTGAATACTCAACAAAAGATTAAACTTTTAAAACTTCAATTACATCATAGTTTGCCAAATATGGAAGGTGAGCTTCTGTAATCAATTCGCCAGGTAATAAAATTGATATACCTGGAGGACATTCAGCCACAACCTCACCAGATAAACGACCTATCGCCATTTCTTTAGGCACAATTTCTTTTTCAGAGAAATATGCATCACGCAAACTTTTCTTGATAATAGGTGTCAACATTGGCATATGTTTTTTCTTTTCTAAATAGTAAATATCTTGATATTCACTTTCATCAATAGTTTTAAGACATCTTACCAAATATTGGAAATCTGAACGCTTATTACCGATATTACATAAAATTAAAATACCTTCATCCGAAGCACTTTCAACCTCAATACCAAAATCGATTTCCAAAATTGATTCTAAACGCTTACCTGACAAACCATCAGCTTTAATAAATACTTTTGTAACATCTGTTTTATATCCAAAATCAGCTTTTAACTGATGAATAGTTCTCATTTTATCAATTTCTGATCGCAAATATTTTGCATTTGCAATCGCACGAGCTAATTGTTTTTGCCCCCTTTGAGATTGTAAATTAGCACGAGCAGCATCCAAACTTGCTAATAACATCAATGAAGGACTTGTTGTATGTAACAACATCAATGCTCTTTCAACATCCTCTGCTGAAATTTGAGAATCTTCACTAATATGCAACATAGAAGATTGACTCATACTTCCACCTGTTTTATGCAAAGAATGAACAACTATATCTGCACCTAATTTTAAAGATGTTGTAGGCAATTTATCATTAAAATTCCATAAACAGCCATGAGCTTCATCAACAATTAAAGGTACACCATATTTTTTACAAACTTTTGCAATAGAGGCAATATCCGAAACCACACCTTCATATGTAGGATTTGTAAGCCATACCATAGAAACATCATCATTATTCGCTAATAATTCTTCAACAGCATTAGCGCTAATATTACCCCAAATACCCCAGTCTTCTAGCTTTTCAGGGATTAACCATAACGGATCAGCACCTGATATAATCATACCTGTTAAAACCGAACGGTGGCAATTTCTATTAACAATTACTTTTTGACCTTTTCTAGTTAACCCCATTGCAATTGCAAGGTTACCAATAGTTGATCCATTTAACAAGAAAAACGTCTTTTTAGCACCAAAAGCTTGAGCAGCTAATTCTTCAGCTTCTTTAATCGGTCCAGTTGCAGGAGTTAAAGTACCCAAATTATCAAACTCATCTGTAGTATCAACCATTAAAGCCTTTTTACCTACAAGATTTCTGAAATCAGGCAATGTACCAAGACCTTTTGTGTGACCTGGGATGTGGAACTGATAAGTCGGATTATTGTATGCCACTTTTAACGCATCAACAATCGGGGCTTTTACTTTAGTGTGTGGTTTACGCTTAATTTTGTTTAACATAATATGAATATACTACAAAAACTACAAAAATAACAAAATTTGTGTTATAATCTTTACACAATGAAAAAACTTTTGAGATTAATACTAATTTCAGCGGTTTGTTTTATCCCTACAAACATAGTAAAAGCCACTGATTACATAGCAGAAGAGCTACTAGCTACAAAAATTGAAAACGAAATTGTGCTCAATTTAGATAGCAACATTTCTTCACATGATACACAAAATTTAGAATCTCAAAATCAAGAAAATGAAAAAATTGCGATTAAAAATGAATCTGAAGATACTACTAAAGCACCATTAAAAAAGTTATTTAATTTTAACACTAACGATGACGACTTAGATGACGATAATGACATCATGGATAACACAGAGTTAGATTTCAAAATCTTTGAATTATTCGATCAAGATAAAGATAACGATGGTGATGTTGACGAAGACACATTGTTTGGAAAAATTCTCCACAGTAAAATTCGACGTACAGATGTTCCTTCATACTTATACAAAGATGATTTAACTTTTAAATTTGAAAAAGGTCCAATTAGCAGAATACAAACTTATGGTGGATTTAGAGGTTCATTGAACTCTTGGTGGAAAGCTGGGAATTACACTACTGAATATGATAATCTTACAACTCAACTTGGTATGTATGGCCAGTTTAAAAATCCAAACTACAAATTCAAACTTGCAGTTAACCCTATTCCAACTAGTGGTACAAACTATTTAGATAGATTTATCTCTGATGCTTATATTGTTAATACGCAAATACCTAACCATCAAATCGTTGCGGGTTATTCTAGGGTGCAAACAGGGGTTGAAGGTGGTACTTCAACATATATTCTACCATTTGTAGCTCGTTCACAAATTGCAAAAAACTTTGGAAGCGCAAGATCCTTAGCTGTTAAAGTTATAGGGAATTACCAATATGTCGATTACAATATTTCAGTCGGAAGTGCTGGAAGATATGTAACAAGTGGTATGCCAGGAGCTGAATTTAATTCTTGGGTTAACGTAAAACCATTTGGAAACAAAAGTAAAAAATACGGCAAATTAACAATAGGTGGCGGTTTTAATGGTGGTCATAACAGAATCGATTATTCTGTTTTAAGTGGATACATTGGCTATCACCATAAAAAACTCTGGACAAACTTAGAGGCGGCAATTGCTGATGGATATAATGGCTCAAAAGGAATTAGCTCCAATAAGGCTTGTGGTTATGCCGCAACAGTTGGCTGGAAATTCAACCCTCATTGGCAACTTCTTGGAAGGGTAGACCAGTTCGATCCTAATCGTGATATTTCTAATAACTTACAAAGAGAGTATACTGTTGGCGTGAATTGGTTTATTAGAGGACAAGCTCTAAAAGTAATATTAAACTACGTTTTCTGTGATAACCAAAACCGTGCAGATAGTCATAAAATTATTTTAGCTACACAAATTATGTTATAAAAACTCCAACAATAAAAAACAGGCATTACGCCTGCTTTTTATTTGTATTCAATATAATCTTTCCAGTAATTTTTAGTAATATCTACATCTTTATTTCTTGCAGATTTACCTGGAGAATAACTATTTACTGCTGCAATATTTTCCATAGGTTCATTAAATGGACAATAGTCTAATGCTGAACCTTCACCCTTTGTATAACGACCGTTTTCATCCATTTCTGGAACTACATCACCTACACCTCTTCTTGCTAATTGTTCAATATCACACGCAACAATTGCGCCAGAGTAATCCGTGTGATGTTCAGAATCATTATAAACCCAAGTAGCTATTTGCTTTGAGTTCATTGGTATAAACGCAAAAATATCCATATTATAGCGATTTGGATTTGCTGAACCGTTAATATCTACACAAATAGTTCTATTTTCCGAATTAAAAGACCAAACTCTACCTTTATTATCAAGCCAAACATCACCATCATTGCAGACATGAGAAGCCACAGCTTCACGCTGACCTTCAGCAGATTGTGTAAAATAAAAAGGACCTGCAGTTGCACCACTATTGCTATAATAATCTCTTATAGCTGTAGTAATTTGACCAGAACTAGATGAAGATGTCAATTGACTAGCACCATTTAGTCGAGAAACAAAATCTTCTTCCCATTTAGTAAGCGTAACTTTATTAGCATAATCACCAACATCATAATGGTCATAATTTACCATCGAACCAATTTGTCTGATATCACTAAATGTTGAGCGATATTGTTCTTCTAAAACTTTTGCTCTATAGTTCAAAGCTAACGTAGGGATTGTTAACGCAGAAATGACGCCAATTAACCCTAATGTTACCATAATTTCAGCTAAGGTAAAAGCAGATTTTTTCGTATTTTTAAACACAGTACTCTTAATCCTCATTAGTCTACAAGTATACATTCATTATAGCGTATTTTTACATCAAAGTCTAGTGTAATAAATACAACTACCTCAAATTAAAACTGCAACAATACTTTTAGTGTTTCTTTTTCCTTATTTTTTTCAAATGCTGTAATTGCATCATCTACAGAATAAACACCGGAAATTAACGATGAAAAATCAACCTTATTTGATGCCAACATTCTTAATGCAGCAGGGAATTGCCCGCAACGAGAACCTAACACTGTGATTTCATCAATAACTATCGGAGCAAGATTAAACTCTTTTGATGCTGCAACTGTACTTTTTAATACCAAAACTCCACGTGGTTTAGTTAAAGCTAAAGCTGTTTCAAATCCAGAAATAGAACCTGTTGCTTCTACAACAACATCATATTTTTTCTCGACTGGAAACTCATTTAACAAGGCAGTTTTAACACCTTGAGATTTTGCTATATCTAGTTTATTTTGATGTTTACCAACAAGAGTAACATCCAAATTTTGAGCATTAAGAGCCAATGCAGTAATTATACCTAGCTTTCCATCACCTAAAACTACCACTTTTTCGTAAGGTTTTATATGATGTTGTTCGGTAATCTCTAAAGCTGCTGCCAATGGTTCAACAAATACAGCCTGTCTATTTGTAACATTTTCAGGCACTTCAAACAAAACTTCTATAGGCATTGTAAAATACTCTGCAAAAACGCCATCTTTATTAACAATACCCAAAGTATGTCTTTCTGGGCAATGACGGTACATTTTTTCGGCACACCAAGGACAATCAGACTTTTTACAGCCATAACTAATTTCTGGAACTACTCGTTTTCCAATCAAAGACTTATCTTCATCATTAACATCTTCAACCACACCTACAGCTTCATGGCCTAAAACACCAACATACCCCATATAACCTTTAGTAATCTCATAATCTGTATTGCAAATACCAGCTAAAGCAACTTTTACTAACGCTTCACCCTTTTTAGGTACAGGTTTTGCATAATCACTAACTAATTTCAATTCATTATCAAAAACAACAGCTTTCATTATATATCTCCTTACTCTTCAATATTTACCCAAGTTTTTGCAGCTTTGTCAAGAATAACTTGAGGCGAATCTTTATCCAATAAAATTTCTTGTACTGCAGTATTCACTATAGTATTAATATCCTTTTGACCTTTACTCGTTTTATAAATAGGATCTAACTTATTTAACTGTTTAGCACTTATCACCCGAGCTTTTGCCTCCAAATCTTTTTCATTATATTTTGTATAAAACTCATTTTTTAAAGTTTCTTTATTAACAGCAATTACATTTGTTAATTTTGCCAATTCTAATTGATTTTTATCATTTGTTAAAAACAACGCAAAATCTAAGGCTTCCTCTTTATGCTTTGCTCGAACCGGAATTACAAAATTCATCAACGAAAAATCATATTGACCAAACTCACCAACAATTTGAGATGAAACATCCGTTTTTTCATATATAGACGGAGCATTCTCCCTTATCATATTTAAAAAATTTGCACCTGCTGTTATTAGCAATACCTTTTCTGACATATATTTTTCTAGGGATTCTTGAAACGTAACAGTCACCGTTTCACTTGGAATCAGACCTTTTTTATACAATTGTTTAAACATTTCAAAAATCGCAACTGATTTTTTAGAATTTAATAAAGTTGATGATGCAACACCATATTTATTAAGAATTTTTAGCATCACATCATTTTCAGTTATATTCGGAAGAAAAACATAAGCGCCAGTTTTTAACTTAACATCACTTGCAACTTTTTCTATGTCAGAAAAAGATTTTGGAACTTCAATTCCTGCTTTAGACAATAATTCTTTATTGTATATTGTAATCGCACTTGTTGTATACCAAGGAATAGAATATAATTTCCCGTTATATTTTAAAGAATTAACTATTTCCTCATTAAATTGCTCTAATTTTGCATTAGGAATCTCATATAAAGCACCCTTATGAGCTAATGTCGCCGAAAAATCAGGATTTAAGTTAACCAAATCCGGCGGATTGTCACTTAAAACTGAAGCTAATGTTCTTTTTTCACCTTCTGAAAAAGGTACATCTACCCACTTTATCTTCACATTAGGATTTAGTGATTCATACTCAGAAATCACACCATTGATATAAGGTTCAAAATCAGACATTTGCAAAGTCCAAAAAACAATATCTTCTTTCTTTTGTGTAGGCTTGCTAAAAATCACAAAAACACCTGTTATAAAAAATATAGTTATAATAAGAATCACATATAAAAGTTTTCGCATAATTATCCTAACTTATTTTACATTTACCCCTAGCCCTGATATAATTATACTATGAACAATTTATTTACGGAACTTGAAAAACAAAATAAACAAATTCCACTAGCGGAAACCTTGCGCCCAAAAACTCTTGAAGATTTTTTAGGTCAAAGTAATGTTATTTCACCACATAGTCCATTATTGAATTTACTAAAAACAAATAGATTATTTTCTTTAATACTATGGGGAACACCTGGGTGTGGAAAAACAACATTAGCAAGATTAATTGCAACAAAAACAAATGCTGCATTCATTGAAATTTCTGCGGTTACATCTGGAGTTAAAGATATAAAAGAAGCAGTTGATAAGGCTAAAGAAAATTTAAGAGCGGGTCAAAAAACAATTCTTTTTATAGATGAAATCCACAGATATTCAAAAACTCAACAAGATGCTCTTTTACCACATCTAGAAAATGGCACATTATTTTTAATCGGCTCAACTACAGAAAATCCTTCCTTCCAAGTTGTTCCGGCTCTTCTTTCAAGATTACAAGTTATCAGACTAAACTCGATAGATGATGAAAGCATGGCATCTATTATTAAAAAAGGGTTTTCATATTTGGCAAACACATACACTCCTATGGAATGTGAAAGCGGAGTTTTAGATTTTATTATAAATCTAGCAAGAGGAGATGCAAGATATGCTCTTAATATTACAGAAAATGCATACTTTGCAAGCGATTTAAAAGATAATAAAAGATTATTAACAGTAAAAACAATCGAAGAAATTTGCCAACAACGAAACACTCGATATTCTCGTCAAGAGCATTATGATTGCGCTTCAGCATTCCAAAAAAGTTTAAGAGGAAGTGACCCTGATGCTGCAATATATTATTTAGCTAAAATGATAGCCGCAGGAGAAGACCCAAGATTTATCGCGAGAAGACTTATCACTTGTGCTTCTGAAGACGTTGGTAATGCTGACCCTAACGCATTAAACATTGCACTAAATGCATATAAAGCGGTTGAACTATTGGGACTTCCAGAAGGAAGAATCCCTCTTGCACAAGCTGTTATATATGTTGCACGTGCGCCAAAATCAAATGAAGCAATTTGCGCAATTGACAGTGCAATATCAGACATAGCAAACGGTAAAGACTTTCCACCACCTATGCACCTTAGAGATGCTCACTATAAAGATGCTTCAAAGTATGGGTTTGGAACAGGATATATATATTCTCATGAAGCACCTGAAGTTGAACAACAGTTTTTACCTGATGAATTAATAAATCGCAAATACACAAAAGGTCAGTAGAGCACACTCTCCGACCTCCGGATTACCCTCGTATAAAAGGTTCATCAAATCTATTTATTCAAATTTTTAATTTTGGAACATTGCGAATGTTTTTTCAATAGTTTTTGATATCAGATTTTTTACTGTATCATATTCTGTTGTTAAAGCAGAAAGTTCTGCATCAACCTTTTTAGTTTTTAAATCTATCGCATCTTCTTTATATGTTAATTCTGCCTTTTTAGAGCTAAATTCAGCCTCTGCTCGTTCTATTGCATCTGTATCAGAAACCTCAACAATATAACCAGTTTCATTATATCTTGATTGATAATAATATCCATCTTCATTCAAAGATTTCATAGAATAACGACCATCTTTAAGTGTTGCTTCAAGATACTCAGAATCTTCGATTGCCGCATCTTCTCTCCAGCCATGTTCTAAAATATTGTTATACAATTGATCAAAGAAATCTGCTAATTTTTCGTCATTTTCTGAAACAACATTAGTATTATCCTGAACTATATATGAATAGTTTGGATCATCAGTTACATAAACTGAAGTCTCAACACTATTACCAACAACATATTGAGAATCTGCACCATTTAGGTAATTATCATAATACGTCAAGAATGATTTTAACATGTTAGTCAAACTGACTGCAACGTGGCCTTGTTTTTCAACATTAAACCCAGGATTTTCAACAAGCTTAGCAGATTCAATCTTACCAGTTGAAAAATTAAATTTTAAATTGTTACCAATTGCAATTCTATTGTAACCAATAGCACCTTTATGCGCGGCATTCTCTTGCATTGAACCACTAGTATTAACTCCGATATTAACACTGCTGCCAACTCTCAAATAAGTATCTTCGATCATTTTATAAGCAAAATCCATAGCTTCGTTTGCTACATCATCTACATACAGACCTTGACCATATAAATTATCGGTACCGGAATATCCAAAACTTTTAAGCATTGAAGTAAACAAGTTTAATACTTCTTTTCTAAAGTCTTCATTTTCCTGATCTGAAATCAATACAATATCTCTATTTAAGACATCACTAATTGTCATATCTTCTAGCTCATCTTGATCTGTAACAACAATGCCACCATTAACCACTGAGAGTTTAGCACCTATTGTTTTAGATGTTGTCTCAATCGCCTCTGTAAGCTTCTTTTCTGTAACAGTTGCACTATAGTCAGTTTTGTCAGCAAGAAGCTGGTTTGAAATATTTTCAAGTGCATCTGATTTTGTCAACAACTTACCATTTGTATCTGTTAATTGTTTACCATCTTTATAAACTAAATTAACTCCGTTAATATCATTATAATAACATTTAGCTTGCTCTATTAAATTTTCTAATCTTTCTTGTTCTTTAAGATTATCAGGTTCATTTTCAATGCATTTATTCAAATCACGTTGTAACTGGGAAATAACATCATTATTTATAGACCCAGATTTTGCATTTTTTATTAATTCATCATATCTTGCTTCTTCAGCCTCTTTTTCCATCTTTGAAACTTCTCCAGCCTCACAGATAGACTTGATCCAATCAATCTTTGCTTGACCAATAGAACTTAAACTAAGATCCGTAATTGTCATAATCTCAGCAGTACCACCTTTAACCATAGGCTCACCACCCATACCAGCTAAAGGATTCCAAGAAACTTGATCTGCACCAGTTTCATAAGTTTCATTAAATACAATTTTACCTTGAGCCTTAGATTCTACGTCATTTACAGAATAATCAAACTGAGTTATAGCTCGTGAAGTTTCATCAGTTAATAAACCTTGATAACCCAAAGCTGCAATAAACTTATCTCTTGAATCTTGAGAACCAACACCACCAGCTTTTGATATACCAGCAGCTTTAGCGGCTGCAGCATACTCACTATTCAAAATAATTGCTCCTGATGGAGATGTTACCATATAAGGGTTGTAATTATTAGTAGCTGACGGTAACATCAACAAACTATAACTTAACCCAAAATCATTTGCTAACCCATCATGTGACCACATCAATTTGGTCGCATTCAACGCTTGCGCATACTGATTAGAAATATCACCTATTTGTTTTGTGATATCAAGCTTCTCTTGAGCAAGCTCGGTTGATCTGTATTCACAGTCAGCCTTTCTTGCTGTTATTCCTAAAAATCTAGCTTGTGAAGCTGCCAATCCCATTGTTTTCGTAATCCTTTCAACATGTTATTACTATGCGCTCAATCATGTATACGGCATTTTTATTGAAATCTTTAATATTTTTAAGGATTGCGTTAACAATTCGTTACATTTTATTTATTGTTTAATTTTTACTATCGTATAGGCATTAAAATCCAGAGATCCATAAATTATTTTTAGAGAATTTTCTCCATCAGGAATCCACCTTGCAAAAGTTATAGTTTCTTCTTCATAATCATCAGTTGTTTCTATCGCAGGGAATTCTGCCCACAAGTTATGAGCCTGATAGAATTTTAAAATTACATCCTCACCTCGTCGCTCTCCTTGAATTTGGTAATGTCCAACAGGTAAAATACCATCACCAACAATAATCTCCACAGGCAAACTCACAACTGGAAACACTTCTTTTTCTGAATGAACTTCTAAAACTTCAGACTCGTTACTTTGACTAAATTCTTCACCTTTAGGTATATTTTTGTTCTTTTTTTTACGTCCGAAAAATCCACGATTTTGTTTATCTTTAACCTGTTCTATAGCTTTATCAAATTCTGCATCTGATACACCTTTTTTATCTTGACCATAGAAGTCCTGACTAGCACCATAATTATCCCACAAATCACCACTCGCAGGCATATCAATATCGCTAGCAAACGAACAACTACCGATACAACTTAGCAACAATACAATTATCGAACTCAAAATATATCTAATCATACTTATATCATAATGATTTAGCTAAAAAAGTAAACCCGACAAATATATGAAAATTATTCAGCACTTACTTCTTCTAATTGTTCTTCTTCTCTAACAATCAATAATTTAGTAATTCTAGCTCCATCAACTTCTTTTACTGTAAAAGTAAATTCGTGATACTTAACCATATCTTCTAGCTGAGCCAAACGTCCAAGTTCTTTTACAACTAAGCCTGCAATGGTATCAACATCTTCATCTTCAAGTTTTTCATCAGGTACATCAAAATAATTTGCTAATTCATCAAGACGCATCATACCATTTGCAAGGTAATGATTTGGCTTAATCTCAGTTATATCAATTTCAACTTCTTCATCAAATTCATCTTGAACATCACCAAAGATTTCTTCCATAACATCTTCTAATGTAATAATACCTGAGGTTCCGCCAAACTCATCAACAACAATTGCCATTTGGCTTTTATTTTTCTTGAATTCTCTAACCAAATTATCCATTGTCATTGTTTCTGGTACTAACATAATATTACGTTGAAGCTCAACAACTGAACGAACTTCATCTTTTAATGATAAAGAATATAAATCCTTAACGTGTATTAACCCTGTAATATGATCTATATCACCCTCATAGACTGGATATCTTGTATATTGATTCTCAGCAGCTAACTTGTTTAAATCTTCAAAAGACATATCACTTGGCACACAAATCATATCTGTTCTAGGAATCATAACTTCTCTTGCTGTCAAATCAGAGAATTGAAATACGTTATGAATCATATCTTTTTCAGTTTCATTCAAAACACCTTCATCAAAACTTGCATCTACCATTAAATCCAAATCTTCTAATGTATGAACAACTCTTGCAGAACTTGTAGGAACTTTTAATATTTTCAAAATCAAATTACAAGACATATTCAATAACCAAACAAACGGTTTTGCAATTGTCATAAACAAATCCATAGGTTTAGCAACATATAATGAAATTTTTTCAGGATACTGAAGAGCCACACATTTTGGAACTTGTTCACCAATAACAACGTGCAACAAAGTTACTGTTAAAAATGCAACGACCGCTGTAATTATTTGAGCTAAATAACCATAACCAGCAGGTAAATATGCTAAAGCTGGAGCCAACATTTTTTCTACAGTAGGAGAACCGAACCAACCAATACCAATACTTGCGATGGTAATACCCAATTGAACGGCAGCAATAAAATAATTCATATCCTCAAGCGCTTTTAACGCTAATTTCGCATCAACATTACCATCTTTAGTAAGTTGCTCTATCTTTGTTCTTCTGGCCTTAACAATTGCAAACTCTGCTGCTACAAAAAATCCATTAACTAATAATAGTATAAAAACTATTAACCAATTAGATATTATAATTCCCAGATTCGACTCACTCATCCTGTTATTTTTCCTCTATATTACAAGAGTAATTATATTACCTTGATAAAAAAAAAGCAAGCAAATAAAAAGGATAGAAGTAAACCTACCCCAGTAAATTTATCTTGAACGGTAATGACCTTTAACTTTGACACCATCACTTCGAGTATATGGTTCTACATAAATCGCACCCGAAGTATGAAGTTCTGATTCTGATGGAATTCCTATACTACCCCATTGTCCTTGAATCTCTTTTTCTTGTTTATTAAATTCTTCTTTAGTAAGATTTCCGATTTCTTCTTGAGTGAAAATTTTATTATCTCCTGATACAGGATTTTTGTAACCTGTATAATTTTGTTTTCTAAATGTTACCGGAGCTATTAAACCTTGTTTTATTTGCTCATTAATTACTTTTTCGTTTTTAGAATACTCATCAGGTTTCATTCTCCCAATTTCTTCCGGAGTAAAAATTTTGTCATATTTTGGTATTTGTTGACTTTTGCCTCTTGATGTTATTACTGTATTTGAATCAAAATTCGGGATATTATTCTGAATATTATTATTTATTGCTTGGCCTAATGCTGATGTTTGAGAATTCACCCACTTGGCTGGGTTGAAATCGGATATAGAATTCGGTATAATATTATTAGCACTCTCGATAGCACCCCGACTTGTAGTCGGGAACGAGGTATCGGGAGTGTCTTTTGTTATATAATAACGACGTTGACCAAAATTTAGATTTTCAACATAATGATCACCTAACTTACCTCTATAAACTTCATAATGATTAACATCAGGTTTTTGATTTGGTTTTAAATTGGGTTCATTAGGTAATCTTTTAGCTTTTTTTATATCGTCAATTAAATAGGGAAAATTATGCCCTTGATGTGGATTCCAACGAAGAGTTTCCTGAACACCTGCTCTTGTAAAATCTATATTTCCATCTCGATTAATTGCCCTAGATTGAATGTAATCTTGATAATACTTTCTTGTATCTTGATTATAACTCTTTCTTACGTTGTCACTTAAATTATCAATATTACCATAAGTCTGCAATTTGTTACCTAAAGATGTTTTATTGATATTACCAATCATATGAGAAGTCAATCCTCCGGCAATTAGTCCTTCTGTGGCTTTTTGTGCTGAATTGATAAATGGATTTTTGTTTTCCGCTAAACCTTCACCAAATCCATAAACACCGCCACTAAGACCACTATTTATAGCTCCGGATAAAGTATCATTTACCAGTTTTCTACCAATTGTTTTTTGTATAACTTTTGGTGCAATTTTTGATGCCATTTTTGTTCCGGCAACTCCGGGGATAGCCGCACTACCTATTTCCAACGCAGCTCCTAGT
>JAZLBN010000023.1:0-16748 GCA_045613725.1 Candidatus Gastranaerophilaceae bacterium | reverse complement strand
ATTTTCTTTTTTATTTTTATATTACAATGTAGGAAATTCATACTTAAAAAAGGAGATAATGTATGTTAACAAAAAATTCATCAGTAAAAACAAGTTTTTCAGGTGTAGATTTTTCAAAATATTCTTCAAAAACATCTGAATTTGTAAAAGAATTTGTAGCAAGAGCTAACAAACCTGGTTATTTTCTAAATTGGGTTAATCTTCCGCAAGAACAATTGAAAAGAGTTGATGAACTTTATTCAATGGTAGAAACTTTTAAATCTCAAACTGGAGCTAAAAAGCTTAGCGTTATGGGTATTGGTGGTTCTAAACATACTGTTGAGCATATGCTTGCTATCAACGGTCTAAACATTTGTGGAGATGTTGTTGACTTTTATTCAGATGTAGATTCAATCAGTTTAGCAAGATTCCTTCATAGAATCGGTGATGTTACAACTTCTAATTTTATGATTGCATCAAAATCTGGTTCAACTTTTGAAACTAAAGATGGATTCTTAAGAGTTCAACAAATGTTAGTTGATTCATATATTGCCAAAGGTCAATCAGAAGATGAAGCTAAAAAATCTGCAGCAAAACACTTTATTGCTGTAACTGATGCTAATAATGAAAAAAGTGAACTTCGCAGAACTTCAATTGAAAACGGTTGGTTAGGCGATTTGTTTATTCATGATGATGTTGGTGGTAGATTTTCAGCATTTGATGATCACGCATTATTTACTTTAATCTGGGCTGGTTTATCTAAATCAGATATGGTTGCTTTGTTAAATGCTGCTCAAGAAGTTTCAGCTCAATCATTGTCTGAAGATTTAGAGATCAATGATGCATTAAAAGAAGGTATCTTCTGGGCTGATGCAAAAATGAACGGTATTTCAGCATCAGTTCATCAATATATGGGTTCAATGTTTGAAAATACTGTATACTGGCATGCTCAAATGCAAAATGAATCAGTTAAAGATACATTAAAGCAAGTTGCAAAGGTTCCTGATGCAATGCACCACTCTGCAGAAGCTCATTTTAATCCTGCAAATAAATTAGTATTTGCTTTAACTGTACCTTCTGATAATGGTGTATGTTCAGAAAATGCTCAAGCTTATATTAAAGCATTGGCTTCATCTTACGAAGTTACAGGTGCATTCTTCCTTGAAGAAGTTGAAACTTCTGAAATGGGATTGACTGCATCAGCCGCTGGTGCTGTTACTCAACTTAGAGCATTTGCTACTTGTTATCAAGAAATAGTAGAAGCTGTTACAGCTAATAGAGAATTACCAGAAGTTCTTGATAGTGTACTTCAACCTCACGTTGAGTTTTATAAAAAAGCTCTTAAAGGTGGAGTTGTTGTTCCGGGTAGAATTTCTTAATAATTCTTTTTGAATTTAAAAATAGTCCGTTTAAAACGGGCTATTTTTTTGTCTATTAAGTGTAAAATTTACAAATGTTAATCCTTCTTATCATGAGTTAATATTTTGTATTAATTGTTGCGGGTTGCATGACCTTTGTTGTGTCATTGTTTTGGGGAATATGTTGAGTTTTTTTACAAAAATCATCAGCCGATAGATTTATTTTTTTATATTTACTCTTAAAATTTTAAACAATTCATGATAGAATTATTTAATAAAGACTAAGGGTAGTTTGAAAAAGTAAAAAGTCTCAAAACAACCGTTAATATGGGGTTACAGGTTTAGATGAGGCATGCTTTTATTATACTGAGGAGATGTGTAATCATGCAAAATGCAGTTAATAAGAATGAGAATGAAAACGTAGTAGGAATTTCGTCGGCACATGTGACGGATGCTATCAGAAGAGTGCACGAATCTAATGCTATGTTTGCTCAAGAAATTATCGATAACGCTTCACGTGTAACTGATAATGTTTGTATCGTTAAAAAAGATGGTACAAAAGAACAGTTTAATGTTGACAAAGTTGTTAATGCTGTTAAAAAGTCTGCTACTCGTATGATGATATCTTTTTCAGATGAAGATACAAAACGCATTTGCGATTTTGTTAATAAAAATGTAAGCGATATGCAAAAAAATGAAATTTCTATCTGGGAAATTCATAATATTGTTGAAAGTGCTTTAGAAAGTATTAATCCTCGAGTTGCCCAAAGTTATAGAAATTACAGAAATTATAAAACTGATTTCGTTGCTATGCTTGACAAAGTTTATCAAGAAAGCCAAAAAATCATGTATATTGGTGATAAAGAAAATTCAAACTCTGATTCGGCATTAGTTTCTACAAAGCGCTCGTTGATTTTTAATCAATTAAATAAAGAATTATATAAGAAATTCTTTTTAACTGTAGATGATTTACAAGCAATTAGAGAAGGTTATATTTATATTCACGATATGTCAGCACGTCGTGATACAATGAACTGCTGTTTGTTCAATGTTGCAGAAGTATTAAAAGGTGGTTTTGAAATGGGCAACCTTTGGTATAATGAACCAAAAACATTAGATGTGGCATTTGATGTTATTGGTGATATTGTAATGGCTGCAGCAAGTCAACAGTATGGTGGATTTACAGTTCCTGAAGTTGATAAAATTTTAGCGCCATATGCTCAAAAATCTTATGAAAAAATGTACAATAGATATATTTGTATGGGCTTATCTTTTGAAAAAGCAAGAGAAGAAGCAATGTTAGATGTTCAAAATGATTTTGAACAAGGTTTCCAAGGTTGGGAATATAAATTTAATACAGTTGCATCATCTCGTGGAGATTATCCATTTATTACAATGACAATGGGACTTGGTTGTGGCGAATTCGAGAGAATGGCTTCTATGACTATGTTGAAAATAAGAGAAAAAGGACAAGGTAAAAAAGATAATAAAAAACCTGTTCTATTCCCAAAAATTGTATTTTTATATGATGAAGAGCTACATGGTGAAGGCGGTCAACTTCATGAATTATTTGAAGCTGGAGTTGAATGTTCTAAACGTGCAATGTATCCAGACTGGTTATCGTTGACTGGCGATGGTTATGTTGCAAGTATGTATAAAAAATATAAACGAGTAATTTCACCAATGGGATGTAGAGCATTTTTATCTCCTTGGTTTGAAAGAGGCGGCATGTATCCTGCTGATGAAAACGATAAACCAATTTTTGTTGGCAGATTTAATATTGGTGCTGTTTCACTTCACTTACCAATGATTCTTGCAAAAGCAAGACATGAAAGTAAAGATTTCTATGAAGTTCTTGATTATTATATGGAATTAATCAGAAATATCCATATCAGAACTTATGAATATCTTGGAGAAATGAAAGCATCTGTTAATCCATTGGCATATTGTGAAGGCGGTTTCTATGGCGGACATTTGAAACCTTCTGATAAAATTAAGCCGTTGTTAAAATCAGCAACTGCGTCATTTGGAATTACAGCATTAAATGAATTGCAAGAACTTTACAATGGTAAATCATTAGTTGAAGATGGTGATTTTGCTGTTGAGGTTATGGAATACATAAATAACAAAGTTAACAAATATAAAGAAGAAGATGGTAACTTATATGCGATTTATGGTACTCCTGCTGAAAACTTATGTGGATTGCAAGTTCAACAGTTCCGTAAAAAATATGGTATCAAAGATAAAGTTTCTGACAGAGGATATGTTTCAAACAGTTTCCACTGCCACGTTGCAGAAAAAATTTCTCCGATTGAAAAACAAAATCTTGAAAATAGATTCTGGAATTTGTTCAATGGTGGAAAAATTCAATATGTAAAATATCCAATTTCATATAATAGCCAAGCTATTAAAACTTTGTTAAAACGTGCTATGGATAAAGGTTTTTATGAAGGTGTAAACTTATCATTAGCGTATTGTGATGATTGTGGTCACCAAGAATTATCTATGGATTCTTGTCCAAAATGTGGAAGTAGAAACCTTACAAAAATTGATAGAATGAATGGTTATCTTTCATATTCTCGAGTTAATGGTGATACACGTTTAAATGAAGCGAAAATGGAAGAGATTAAAGATAGGGTGAGCATGTAATGAACTATCATGATATAACAAAAGATGATATGCTAAATGGCGATGGTCTTAGAGTTGTGTTGTGGGTTTCTGGATGCACTCATCGTTGTGAAGGATGCCAAAACCCTATTACTTGGGATGTAACAAGTGGTTTGCCATTTGATGAAGAGGCTGAAAAAGAACTTTTCGAAGCTTTGGATAAGCCTCATTGTGCTGGCATAACTTTTAGTGGAGGAGATCCATTACATCCGTTTAATAGAGAAGAAGTATATCGTTTGGCAAAAAAATGCAAGGAGCTTTTCCCAGATAAAACAGTATGGTCATATACAGGATTCTTATGGGAAGATGTAAAAGATGAAGAAGGTCTAAAATATTTTGATGTTTTAGCTGAAGGCAGATTTGTTAAAGAATTGTTAGATAATAATCTTCACTGGGTAGGTAGTTCAAATCAAAGAGTTATAAATGTTCCAGAATCTTTAAGAACTGGTGAAGTAGTTTTACACGAGTAATTAATATTTTGTAAAAAAGATTGTTTTCTTCTATTGAAGTAATATTCTATATATAGAATGTAACTTATTGTTGTGCTGTAACATTGTGTATAATGCAAAATATTCTAAGTTATGACACTACAAGCAAGGTTTTGAAGAGGATTAGTTAGGGTTATGAAAAAAAGAATTTTATTGACTGCATTATTATTATCACCAATGATGCTTACGATATCTGCTAATGCTGCAGAGGTTATTGTTCCTGAGGGTAGTTTGATTTCAGGAAAAACTGCTGATAAAGGGGCAGCTTATTATATTTCATCTGGTGATAGTTTGGTTGTAAATAATAGTACATTTGAGAATAATATGGCTACAATGGGTGGAGCTATTTATACGGAAGCTAAAACGCAGATTACCGGTTCGACTTTTATTAACAATGAAGCTACTTCATATTGGGGTGGTGGTGCAATAAAGATTGATGTTACCAATGATATTGCAAATAATCCTGTAATTATTACAAATTCAAAATTTATTGGTAATAAGGCTTTTGAACTTGGGGCTGATAGTGGTGCAATTTCTATTCGTTCTGGTAATGTAAATATTGACAATGTTATTTTCTCTAAAAATAAATCATATTATACTGGTGCTATTTATGTATACAGACCAGCTAATGAGGTGAATATTTCCAATTCTACATTTGATGCAAATGAATGTTTTGGAGGTGGAGCTGTTGCTAACTTTGGTAAAAATAATGCTATGACAATTTCTAATTCAATTTTTACAAATAATAAGGCGACAGCCACAGATGAAGATGGTGCGGGTGCATTATTTTTAGGTGCAGAATCAAAAACTATTGTTAATGATTGTTTATTTGAAAATAATTATTCAGCAGCAGTTGGTGGCGCAATAGCAACTCGTGCAGAAGGTCAGGGTGCAAATACTGTTGCAAAATTAGATATTTATAATACAAAATTTGTTAATAACGAAGCTACTAGTCATGGTGGAGCTATTTATAATGCATTTTACAATAGTATAGCTAATCCTCAAAATATTGCTGTAAAAAATGTTGTTTTTGAAGGCAATAAATCAGGAGGACATGGCGGAGCTATTTATAATGCTTCAAAAGATTTAGCAGGTCAAACTTCTTCTATTTATATTACCGATTCTAGTTTTGTTAATAATACTGCGGCCGGAGAAGGTGGTGCTATATATGCAAATGGTACAGTAAATATTGAAGCTAAAGATTCAAATGTAGTATTTTCTAACAATACATCTGCAAGTGGCAAAAATGATATTTATATGGCAGGCGTTGATTCAGAATTGAATATTAAGGTTGCAGATGGTAAAGCTGTAACTTTTGATGGTGGTATTGATGGTAATTCATACATTATTAATATCAATTCTAATCCAGTTACTTATGCTATGTTGAGAGCTGGTTCTACTCAAAATTATAGTGGCTCAGTTGTTGTTAATTCAGCTATTAAAAATGCTACAATTAATGTAAGTAGTGGAGAATTTCACTTGGCTGAAGGTAGTTCATTAGTTGATTCAACAGTAACAATGGGTGATGGAACTACATTAAACACAATAAATGGTGCAATTGATGATTTTGGTTCAAGTATTGAATTAGGAAATGATGTTACTTTGGCAGTAGATGTTTATATGGGTGATGGTAGTGCCGATAAAATTTCGGATTTAGCAAATGTTTCTACTGTTACAGTAGAGGAAATTAATCCAATTGGTAACACAACTTCTGATAATTTAAATTTCAATCTTGCTGAAGCTTTAGGTGTTGATCCTACAAAATTATCTGTTTCTCAAGAGTTACAGCAAACTTCCCAAACAGTATTGACTCCAATCAGATATTTGACTGGTACTGTTGATGCACAAGGTAATGTTAGTTTTGCTCCTCGTGGAAATAGCTATAAAGATTTTAACCCTGCAGTTATGTCATCATCTGTAGCAGCTCAACTTGGTGGTTTGTTTACTCAGTATAATAGTTATAATCAAGCGTTTATGAATATGGATATGAGAATGAATATGTCTCAACGTGAACGTCGTGTATTGAGAATGAGAAATAGTATTGCTAGTGCGGGTACTGCTCAAGCTTTATACTCTCCAATAAATAAGCCAGAACAAAATAATGGTGCGTGGATGAGAGGTTATTCAACTTTTGAATCTGTTAATATGGATGCTGGTCCAAAAGTTAATAATGTAATGTATGGTACATTCTTTGGTGGCGATAGCGAGATGTATCAATTAGAAAATGGTGCAGAAGTACAATACAGTGTTTATGCTGGTTATAATGGTTCTCACCAAACATATTCTGGAAATAGTATGTGGCAAAATGGTGGCACAATGGGTATTAGTAGTGCTTACTATAAAAATAATTTCTTTACAGCATTAACTGCTAACGTAGGAGCAAGTGTGGTTGATACTACTACTATGTTTGGAAAAGAAGATTTTTCTATGTTAATGGCAGGTATTGCTTCAAAAACAGGTTATAATTTTGAATTTAATGAAGGTAAATTTATTATTCAACCAAATTATTTGATGTCATACTCATTTGTTAATACATTTGATTATACTAATGCTGCTGGTGTTAGAATCAATTCAGATCCATTGAATTCTATTCAAATTGCTCCAGGGGTTAAATTTATTGGTAATCTAAATAACGGATGGCAACCATATGCAAGTGTTAGAATGGTTTGGAACTTAATGGATAAAACAGATTTTACTGCAGCAAATACTTCATTACCTGAAATTTCAGTTAAACCATATGTTGAATATGGAGTTGGTGTTCAAAAACGCTGGGGTGAAAAATTTACAGGGTTTGCTCAAACTATGTTAAGAAACGGTGGAAGAACAGGTATTTCTCTAATGCTTGGTTTTAGATTGGGTATTGGTAAATGTCCTGAAAAATGCAAACATGTAGAAAATTTATCTCAAAAACTTCCAAAAGCTAAGACAGTAATTGCAAGTTTAAAATAATTAAATTTGATGCAAAAAGAAACGGGATTTTAAATCCCGTTTCTTTTTATTTATTTTCTTTTTTGTGCAAAATATACAGCTTCCGCAAATTCTTCACCGTATTTTTCTTTAAGTTGCTTGTAAGCTTCGGTTTCTCTTATTCGAGCTTTTTCTGCATCTTCTTTCCCGAAATCGTATCTTTTAGTCATTGTAGGAAGTTCTTTTTTTGTTTCAACTTTTTTTACAGGTTTTGGTGTTACCGTTTCTACAACTTTCTTTTCAATAGATTCAATAGCTTCTGTTTCTTCTTCTGGTTTTACAGATGGAGTAAAACGTCTATCATAACGTCGTTGCTCTTTCATTTCTCGAGTCATTGGTTTCATGTTGGTACCTTTTTGGTTGTAGTCTCGAGTGTCCAATTTTTGTTTAATAAATGCATCTAAATTTTCATTTGGAATATTTTCGCCATCAAATCTTTGATATCTGGAATATCCAATTTGTCTTAATTTTCTTATAAATTTGTCATCGTCGCTATCTGGCATTGAGATTCTTGCGTAACCTTGTTTGCCGCTTCCGATTAAACCATTATGAGCACCTACTAAAGCTCTTAATTGTAATTTTTTTGAATTATTTATCCCTGGTTGAGTTATTGGGATTCTAAATGTTGATGTGAAACTAATTTCAGTCATATTGTTCTCCTTTTTGACATTAAAACCCGTAAAAATATTTTTTGTTATTATTTTTCTTTTTGTAAAATTTTATGATAAATTTATACTATGTCAGATGTTCAATTAATAAATTCGGTAATAAAACCAAATTCTAGACAACAAGAAGCTATTGACACATTGATTGGTTCAGTAATGCTTCTTGCTGGGCCTGGAACTGGTAAAACATTTACTATAATTAATCGTATTGAAAAAATGTTGGAACAAGGTATAAATCCTACGTCAATATTATGTTTGACCTTTTCTGATGCAGCTGCTTCAGAGATGCGTCAAAGGTTAATAAAAAAAATGGGGGTTTTGGCATCTTCAGTTGATATTTTTACATATCACTCTTTTTGTAATGAAATAATTAAGACTTATTCAAATGAATTTGAAATGTCATCAGGTGTTAACTTAATTACTGAATCTCAAAAAATTTCTATAATGAAGGATTGTATTGATGAGGCACAATTAGAGTTTTTTGTTCCAACGAAAGCTGATAAATATTTTTTTACTAAGGATTTTATTTCATATGTAGAAAAATTAAAATCAAAAAGATTATCAAAGGAAGAATATATGTCATTTATTGATACGAATTCTTCTTTGATGCCAAGAATTAAAGAATTAGAAAATGAAATTTATGTGCGTGAGCAGGCTGGTAAAACCCAAAATAAAGGTCGTTATGCTGAACTAGAAAAGATTAAAAATAATATTGAAAAAGCTAAAGAACTTTGGACTTTATATGAACTTTATTCAACAAAAATGATAAATCTAAGTTTAATAGATTTTTCTGATATGATAAATTTTGTTTTGGAAAAATTTGAAGAAGATGAAAATTTTGCAAAAGAGGTTTCTAATAAATATAAATATTTTCTTGTAGATGAATATCAAGATACAAATGACTTACAAAATCAGATTATTTTTAATCTTGTTGATGTAAACAATGAGAATAATATTTTTGTTGTTGGGGATGATGATCAGATTATTTATGGTTTTCAAGGTGCTAAAAGTGATAATATCGAAAACTTTTTAACAAAATATCCACAAACAAAAGTTATTTGTTTAGAAGAAAATAATCGTTCAACACAAACTGTTTTGGACTTTAGTAATATTGTAGTTTCGCAAGATGAAAATAGGTTAGAAAATAATAAAAATTTTAGTGAAAAATATAATATTCGTAAAAAACTTGTTGCAAAAAATCAAAAAATTATTTCTAAAGATAAGAAAGTAAGACGTATACAGTTTGGGGAAACTTTGCAGGAGTTTAATTATATTGTTGATGATATAAATAATTTAATTAATTCTGAAAATTGTCCAAAAAATGATTCTAATGAACAAGATTTTTCGCAAATATCTATAATCTGTAAAAAACGTGCAGAGCTTCAGACTTTTGCGCAGTTACTAAAGGGTAAAAATATACCGTATCAGCTAGATGAAGGGAAAAGTATTTTTTCGATTCGTTCATCTATTTTAATTTATTTTTACTTAAAAGCTTTGAATAATTATCTTCTATCAAGTGATAAATTATTTGGATTGATGTTATCTGAACCATTTAAGCTTGATTTGGAAGATTATAATAAAATATTGAGAGAAAAACAGCTTCTTAGACAAGATATCTCAAATGATTTTATTACATTGATGAGAACTTTATCAGATTGGAAAAATCCAGATAAAGTATCTGAGTTTTTATCAGTTTTTGATCACTTACAGATATTTTCATCTACAAATAATTTACGAGATACAGTTGTAGAGCTTGTAAATCGTACCCAATTATTATCATATTTTTATGGATGTGGAGAAAATAGGGTTGAAAATATTTCTGGTATCAATAAGATGATATCTGAGGCTACAGATTTCCAAAGTGCAGATTCAACAAAAAATCTTTCTGATTTTGTGAAATATTTGGATGATTGTTTGGATAATGAAATAGATATAAACCTTGATAAGGATTCTGTTGTGCAAAATGCAGTTCAGTTAATGACATATCACGGTTCCAAAGGTAGAGAATTTGAATATGTATATCTTCCGAATTTGATAAGTTCAAGCTGGGAAAACTTTAGAATGCCAGGAGAATATAAATTAATAACAGATGAAGTTCTTGATAAAGACATTGCGCAGATGAAAAAAGATTCTGAGTTGTTAAAATTATTGTTTGTTGGTATTACTAGAGCAAAACATTCATTAATGATATCTTTTGCTGATAATAATAATGGAAAATCGCAGCAAATAACAAAATATTTATCAAATATATCAGATTTTGATTTTGAAAATTCTCAAGTTGAATGTAGTGCGCAAGATTTGACAACAGAATTCTTTAAAAGTGTTTCAACTGAAGTTTTTGATAATCAAAAAGCTTTTAAAAATGCAATTGAAAATAGGGTAAAAATGGTTGTTTTATCTCCATCCAGATTAAATGATTATTTATCTTGTCCAAGAAAATTTTTCTATTTAAAAGTTTTGGGAATAGATGTTGAAGAAGCTAATTGGGATAATGCTAATTTTGGAACATTAATCCACTCTCTTTTAGAACGAGCTGTGAAATATGCAAAAGAAAATGGTTCTTATCCGCATATTGATAAAATTTTAAAAGATTATAATAAAGAGATAGATTTTGTTAGATTTACTTCAAAAGCTAAAAAAGAGAAGTTTTACAAACAAGGTATTGAAATTATAACAAATTATCATCCATATTTTTCACAAATTCCAATATCAAGAATTGTTGATGTTGAATTTAGTTTCTATGGTGTTGATGTTTGTGGTGATATTGTAACCGGTAAAATAGATAGAATTGAAAGAAATTCTGATGGAACATATGAACTTTATGATTATAAAACGAGTACTCCTACAAGTGATAAAAAAGTAGCTCAGGGCGAAGAAAAACAGGACTATTATAATCAACTATGTTTTTATAAGTACGCTTTTGAAAAAATGACAGGGAATAAAGTATCAAAAGTTGGTATAATTTACGTTTCTAATCATACAAAAAGTGTTGAAAAATATTTAACTGATGATGATATGAAATATATTGAGGATTTAATAAAAGAAACTTATATTAACATAAAACAAATGCGATTTATGCCGGTAAAAGAAGATTCTCAAGGTGTTTGTAAAAACTGTGTTTATAAGTATCTTTGCAAGCTTGATTTGGTATAATTTGGATAATAAAAAAGAGGCATTTGCCTCTTATTGTGTACAGTTGTGGGGCTGTAAAATAAGGTGAAGTGTTAGTGTTGCCTAACACTCTTTTCGTAAAAAATGAGCTTTTTATTTGTGACAAGAATGGTTATGGTGATTTCTATAACCAATTCCTGCACGGTAACCAGAGATTGAATATAGCAATGGTAGAGCTGGTTCAATCCATTTTAATCCTGATAGTAGTGATACTGTTGCTATATCATCAACATGTAATCCGATATCAAGTAATTCAGGTCGTCTTGTTTCTGGAGATTTTTCTTTACCCATTATAGGGTTGATAATTTTTTTGCCAATAAAGTTTGCAATGGCACTACCTCCAATTACACCAGTTAAGATAATTCCTCCAACCATACCTAAACATCTTGCAGATTTAGAGGTGATATTTTTCTTTTCTAGTAGAGCTAATGCTGCACCTGCACCAATGTTGCATAAGAAAATGTTTGCTAAATACTGATAAAGACCTTCATTGATTTTATTTGGAATCCTTTGTTTCCAATTTTTTTCAGTTAATGCATCCGCTACAGTGCCACCTGTTATGCCTCCAATTACTGGAATTGCACCATAAATAGATAACCAACCAATTTCTTTGAAAATGTCTTTAGCTTGAATGTTTTCTGGTGGTGGAATTAATTTATCTATAAAGTTTTTATGTTCTTTTGTATTAAGTTTATCCACTTCTTTAAGTGACAGAATTTTTGTTTTCGCTTTTTCTAAAATAGTTTTTATTTCAGGATTTATTTCTTTACTCTTGACATATTCATCAATTAGTTGAGTATTATATTCTTTAATTTTCCCAATTTGTTCAGCGAGTTTTCGTTTTGTTATTTTTGATGCAATTTTGGGCGCATATACTGCAGATACCCCTGTTGCAGTAAGGATTATAGCTGTTTTTACCCCTTGTTTGAATTTTTTATTTTCAGGTGCGTTATTGATCTGATTTGCTAAAACTCCTACTCCAGCAACTCCTAAGATTGTTGGGACATGTTTGTTTATTTGTGCTGTTAGTAACGGTTGGTCTAAGTATTTCCCGATTGCTGATATGGGGGTCATTTGTTATTGTTTATCCTTTTTCATTGTTTTTATTGAGTCTTTGTTCTTGTTATAAAACTCTGTGAATTCTGTCATTTTATCTAGTATGTTTTGAGAAATTATATGCTCAACTTTACAAGCATTTTCACTTGCTTCTTGAGGTGTAATTTCTAATACGTTTTCAAAAAAGTTTTTTAGTATATGATGTTTCGCATAAATTTGTTGAGCATCTTCTAATCCTTTACGGGTTAGTGTTATTGCTTCATAACTATTATATTTTATCAGGTCTTTTGAAACCAGTTTTGATAAGGCTTCAGATACCGATGCTCTTGAAATATTTAGTTTTCTAGCTAATTGCGCACCTTTTAATGGTGTATCGTTGATGTGTGCAATATAGATTTCTTCTAAATAATCTTCAAGCCCTGATGATAAAGTTTGTGTTTTCGCGCACATAATGTACCTTTCTTTTCAGTTTAGATTGTAAGGTAAACCTAACACTTTGTCAAGAGTTTTCTTTTTTAAATCTCAATCATATAGAGTATGTTAATTTTTTACAAAAGTTCTATACTTATTTTGTGGAGAGGTAGGTTATTATGTTAGCTCAAACAGTGAGAAGTAATTTAAGAGATATTGATAATTTGAAAATGAGATCTAAAGCAACCGCATTTGGTAAACTTTTTCAAATAGCTTCTGTGGTTGAAGATGAAGAATTTGATACAGAGCAAGTTATTTTTGAAGATGAGGTGTTTGATATTGTTGAGGATGAATCCTCTGAAGATGGAAGTTTTGAATATCATGTTTCTGAAGATTATGTAGAATTTGATGTTGAAGATGAAATTAATGAGGAAGATTATGTAATTGTTGATAATCCAGATCAGGTTGTTGTTCAGTTCCCTATAATTTCAGATATCCAATTAGAACAAAAATTACCATTTTTCAAATCGATTAGTTTGAAGTTAGCTAATTTATAGAAATATTGATAAATGAATTTAAATAAGGGCTTATTATAAGCCCTTATTTTTTGTATAATGTGTAAGTAATAGTAGAGAGAATAAATTTTGAGTAAGATTGTAGAAAAATTACAGGTAGTCAAAGGTGATTTGTTTGGTTCAATTATAGCTAGTATAATTGCATTTCCTCAAGCTATAGCTTTTGGGGTTGCATCAGGTTTAGGTGCAGAAGCTGGTATTTGGGGTGCAATAATTTTATCTTTTATTGTAGGGGTGCTTGGATGTAATTTACCTTTCGTCTCAGGGCCAACTGGACCAGTTGCCATCATTACGGCGGTTATAATATCAAGTTTGAATGGTAATCTTTCTGGAGTGATTCCTATTTTAATTCTTGCGGCATTGTTTCAGTTAGTTATTTCAGTAACACCAATTCCTAGAATGATAAAATATGTACCTTATCCTGTAATTTCAGGTTTTTTAACAGGAATTGGGTTGATAATTATTATTTTACAATTATCTCCAATGTTGGGTGGTGTTACTCATTCTTCAACCATAAAAACTTTATTATATTATCCAGAATTATTTGCTAATATAAATTTTCACGCATTGTTTTTGGGTTGTGTAACATTATTAGTTTTATTTTTTACTCCAAAGTGGATTTCTCGTTTTTTACCATCTCAATTGTTAGCGCTTGTATTAACGACATATGTAGCGTATCGTTTTGGGCTTAATGTGGAGAAAATTTCAGAAGTAACATTTGTTTTACCACATGCGTATAATCCTCATCTTACGTTAGAATCAGTGTTTAGAGATGCTCCAATTGCTTTAACTTTAGCTTTTGTTGCAACAAGTGAAAGTTTATTGACAGGAATAATTATGGATTCTTTAACTAAGGTAAAACATAATTCAAAAAGACTTGTGGCATCTCAAGGTATAGGGAATTTATTTTGTGCTTTAACTGGTTCAATGTTTGGTACTGCTGCCACAATGAGAAGTGTTGCAGCTGTAAAAGTCGGAGCAACTACACGTATTACAGCTATTTTGTGTTCAATAATTTTAGGTGTTGTTTTCTGGAAATTTAGTTCATATATTTCTTATATTCCAGTTTGTGTGCTTGCAGCTATACTTATAAAAATAGGTTATGATATTTTGGATTTAAAAGTGTTGAAAGTTTTAAAATATGCACCAAAAGATGATTTATATGTTTTATTAACTGTTTTATTTTTGACGGTATTTTATAATCTTATTTTTGCGTTAGGAATGGGTGTTATTTTGGCAGCTTTACTTTATGCAAAGCGTATTGCAGATGATACAAATATAAAAGTAAACAAATATAATCCTGATGCATATTCTGATTTTGAGACCAAAATTGAGCGAGAGTCGCATTATAAAATAAGGATTTTGCATATTGATGGGCAATTTTTCTTTGGTTCTATAACTCAGATAGTATCTCACTTTGATGAGTTATTAGAAACAGAATATATTATTTTGAACTATTCTTCAAATAATGAATTGGATATGTCAGCAATATTTGCACTTGAGGATATAATAGTTCGTTTAAAATCTCAAAAAATAAAATTATATCTGGCAATTTCTAATGAAAAAGTTTTTAATCAAATTAAATCATTAGATATAATTTCGCATATTGGCGAAGATTCGTTATTTGTTGAAGAATCTGATGCGATTAAAAAAGCTGTGGAGTCTGCTCATTTAGAAAATCTTTATAAATAGTTTGTGTTAATATTAGTAAAAAAGGAGATAAAAATGTTTCAAGTGTACACATCAACAGATAAATCTGAATTATCAAAAAAGTTAGTAGGTGAATTTAAAGAGTGGGATGATGCAATGGATTGTGCAGAAGCTGCTATTGAAGGTAAAATAGGAATTCGTTATATTGTTGAGGAAACAAACGGTTCGATTGATAGTTATGGCGAATTGATTGCATCAGTTGTTGCAGAAAGTGATTTTAATTAAATTTGTTAGAATAAAAAATGAGCTAATCAACAGATTAGCTCATTTTCATTTTTTCTACTAATTTTGTGTAGCGTTTATAATCTTTGCCCCAACCTTTTAGTGAATCAAGTACCGGTCTTAGACTATAGCCGATATCAGTTAAAGTATATTCGACCTTTGGTGGAATTTGTGGGTAAATTTTTCTTTCTAAAAGTCCTAAATCTTCCATTTCTCTAAGTTTAGAGGTTAAGACTTTTTGAGTAATACCTGAAACTGCTTTTTTAAGTTCCCCAAAACGTCTTGTGCCATTTAATAATTCTCGAATGATAAGAACTTTCCATTTGCAACCTAACATTTTTAAGGTTGTCTCTATTGGACATTTAGGTAAGTCTTTAGAATTCATCTCTACTCCATTAGTATATTTTAGTAACTATCCCTTAAGGTTATATTATCAGCAATATGACTGGATTGCAACTATATTAAGTATAAAATAGTTCGTTTAATTCATTTTGAGTAAAATCGTATTCTTCAACTGTTGCATATTTTGTTGGGAGTATGAATTTGATAGTGCTTCCGGTTGCTTTCTTGTCTGTTGTCATGGCATCTATAACTTTTGTTTTATCAAATTTTATCAGTGGTAGATAGTTATATTTTTTTATTAAATCTTCGCATAAGAATTTATATTCTTTGTCGATAATATTTTTACTTAATGCGAGTCTAAGTGCAAAACATATGCCTTCGATAACACATTCTCCATGGGTATATTTTTTATAGTTTGTTAGTTTTTCTAATGCGTGTCCATATGTGTGTCCGTAGTTAAGAATTTTTCTTAAGCTGCTTTCTTTTTCATCTTCTTGAACAACAGCTATTTTTAAATTTATACACATTTTTATTAATTCTTTTAGTGTTAAAATCTCTCTGTTTAGGATTTTTTCTTGATTTTCAGTTAGATAATTTATTAAATGTGCTTCTTGGTCAGGCGAACAGCTTTTTTCGATAAATCCATATTTAATTACTTCACCAAGTCCACTTTTGAATTGTTTGTCATCGAGTGTTTTCAAGAAGTTTACATTAATAAATACTGCTTTGGGTTGGTAAAATGCTCCGATTAAATTTTTACCGTATTTTGTGTTGACTGCAACTTTGCCACCTACAGAGCTGTCGGTTGCCGCAAGTAGTGTGGTTGGAACTTGTATAAAGTTTATTCCACGCATATATGTTGCTGCGGCAAATCCTGCCATATCACCAATTACGCCTCCTCCGATGGCAATGATAGCATCTTCTCTTTTTATTTTTTTTGATAATGCGAATTCTAAAATTTTAGTGTAATTTTTGTAATTTTTGTGTTTTTCGCCATCTTTTATAATAAGTATTTTATCTTTTGGAAAATTTAAAACTTTTGAATATAATTTATAGATTTTTTCACTAAAAATTACGATATAGTTTTTATGATTAATTTCTGCGAGAATTGATTCTTTTAAATTGTTTAAATCTAAG
>JAZLBN010000022.1:0-30222 GCA_045613725.1 Candidatus Gastranaerophilaceae bacterium | reverse complement strand
AATATGCCTTTAATTCAGCCTCAAGATTTTTTCTATCATCTGGAGATTTTATACCACTAATCGCCTGTTTAAGATACTCAACATCAGTTCCACCACCTTCAACAGCATCACGAACCAATGATTTTACAGCTTTGGCTTTATCTGCACCATCTAAAGCTTCATTTTGTGCTAAAATACCATCTATATATTTTAGTTCAGAGTCAGTAACATCACCTTTTAAATAATCCTTTAAATCTGTAAAACTAGCGCCAAAACTTGAATGTTCTTTAATGATATTATTTACTTCATCATAAACTTTTTTTGCATTAATACTATCTTCAATTTGATTACCTGTAGTTACAGGAGCTTTAATTAATCTTACACCTTCTTTGGCTTCTTCTACATCTGTACCAAACCCATCACAACCATCAATGATTAAACGTGCAGATAAACGAGCTTGTGCCTTGATTGCATCATCACCCTTTAGTGTACCATTTTCTATCCACTTTTGTACTTGAGTCTCTAATTCATCAAATGATTTATCAAAACTTTTGGATTCACCCATCTCTTTTTGCATAAATTGCTCAATTGGTGAATAATATTGATCCCCTTTATATCCTTTTGCTGCTAATAATCGTTCTACTTCTTTCATCTCAACAGGATTATCAATTTTTGATAATGCGGTTTTTATTGCATCATTATTATTAAAACCGTTTGTTGCTTTTGTTAAATCATTTACTATAGTTTTAGCTGCTTGTTTTTGTAATATTTCTTGCTCTTTTTCTTTACGTTGTGTTTCTGCCATTTTACTTGTAGAAAAACCGGCTTTAACATACTTATCACTTAAAATAGTCCCATCAGCAGCTACAACCCACTGTTTACCATTATTATCAACACACAAAGATCTACCATTTTCTAAAGATTTAAGTTTTATCAATTCTTTTTCAATAGGTTTACCATCTTTCCCCTTTATAGTTGCCTTTATAGTACCTTGGTATTCATCTTTCCCTATTACACCATCCCCGTTTTTGTCTATCATGTTAAACACAGACTTTTTCTCACTAGAATCAGTACTTTTGATTCTCGCGCCAACTTTAAACTGTGTTAAATTTATTTGACTATTATTATCTACTTTAGACATGATAAACCTATTGACTCTTTCTATAGGTTTTATCGGCATTATATCTATATTCTTTAGCTATTTAAGCACAATATTTACATTTGTTAATATTATAATTAAGCTGATAGAGTGAAAATTTCGTAAATTTCTTCATCAGAAAGTTCAGTAATAATTTTTTCACCTTCGTAAACAGCCAAATCAGCAAGTTCTTTCTTCGATTTCAACATTTCATCAATTTTTTCTTCGAAGGTTCCCAATGTAATCATTCTATGAACCATTACATTCTTATCTTGACCAATACGATAAGTTCTATCAGTAGCCTGATCTTCAACCGCTGGATTCCACCATAAATCATAGTGAATAACATTTGTTGCACTTGTCAAGTTCAAACCTGTACCGCCAGCTTTTAATGAAAGAATCATAACCTTACAATCATCAGTTGTTTGGAATTTTTCGATTAATTCTTCACGTTGAGGAACAGTTAAACTACCGTGGAAGAATAACGGCTCAGTATTACACTCTTGAGCAAGAACTTTGCATAATATATCACCCATTTCTTTATATTGAGTAAATATAAGAGTTTTTTCTCCGTTATCAATAATACTTTGAACTAAGTCAATACATTTTTCCATTTTACCAGATAATTCTCTACCCATTTCACCTGATTTAAGGAATTGATATGGATGGTTACAAATCTGTTTCAACGCAGTAATAAGTTTGAAAATATTTCCACGTCTGTTTACACCAGTAAATCCACTAATTTTTGTCATCATTTCATTCAATGTTTTTTCATATAAAACAGCTTGAGCTTTTGATAGATAACAATATTCGTTCAATACCATTTTTTCAGGAAGATCTGAAATTACATTCTTATCTGTTTTCAAACGTCTCAAAACAAATGGAGAAATCGACATTCTTAATTTATTTGCACGCGTATTTTCTTTGAATCTTTCAATTGGAATTGCATAACTTTTTTGGAATTCTCTCAATGAACCCAAATAACCTTTATTGATAAAGTCAAATATACTCCATAGCTCTGTTAATCTATTTTCTACAGGAGTACCAGTCATTGCAATTTTTACATCAGATTTTAACATTTTTATTGCTAAAGTTTGAGCAGTATCTGGATTTTTAATGTTTTGAGCTTCATCAACAATAATTACACTCCAAGCATGCTTTTTCAATTCTTCAACATCAATTCTCATAATTGCATAAGTTGTAAGAATTACATCATGGTTTATATCAAGCTGTCTATCTGCACCGTGATAAATTGTCGCATCAACATTTGGAGCAAACATTTGTAATTCCTTCATCCAGTTACCCATCAAAGTTGTAGGACAGATTACAAGAACTGGTTTTTTAAGTTTACCTTCTTCTTTCATTTTTAAGATTAAACTTATTACTTGAATTGTTTTACCAAGCCCCATATCATCAGCCATACAAGCTCCAAAACCTTTTGAAACATTTGTCCACAACCATTTCAAACCAACTTCTTGATATGGTCTTAATTCACCTTTTAATTCTTTTGGTAATGTCATATCTACAGGTTTTGTAAAATCAGATAGAACCCTTGCGAACGCTGCATCATAATCGAAATCATATTGATCCAACTGACCTGATAATGACGCATGAATAAGTTCCATTCTAGACATAGATTTAAGATTAGATTTAGCAATTTGTTCAAATATTTTCTTACTTTCATCTTGATCTATTAATACATATTTATTTTTGTATTTAATTAAACCATTGTTATTTTCAATAAGTTTTTGGTATTCTTCAATAGAAATTTTTTCATTACCAATAGCAATTTCGTAAGTAAAATCTAAAATATCATCTAATGAAATTTTTGAACTAGATGTATTGTTATTAATTAAATCAGACAAATCACCTGAACGAGCTTCCTTAACTTTTGCATTAATTGATGCTCTTGGAATAACAACATTTGCCAATTCTTCAGGTAAAATAACCTCTATTTGAGCCTTTTGTAAATAATACGCAGTTTGCGTAATTATTTTATATATTTCAGTTAAGTTTAAATCCAGATATAATTTTTCATCATCTTCAAATAAATCTTCTAATTCTGGCATATAACGAAGAGCATAATTTAATTGTTTTTCAACAATTCTTGCAATATCACTTGCTTTTGCACCAAAAACATCTTCATCAGTATACAATTTATCAATCAATACACTTTCATCAGTTTTTCTATTTTTTATATGAACTTTTAACCTAAATATTTCATCTTCAACTTTTTCTAATTTAAAGAAAGGAATAACGTCATATTTTCCAAGGTACAATTCATCAAACCATTGAGCGAAACTTTCAGCTAAATCCTTACCTTTCAAAACAGCTCTTTGTTCTAAGTCTTTTAGTAAATATGTACCCGATTTAACATCTTTAAACCTGTACATTTTTATTCCTAAAAATTTATAAATAACATAATTTAAATATGTATAAATAAATTCGTAAACAAAATCTTTTGGTTTTTCACCTTCTATAAACAAGTCCTCTGGCATACATTCTTCAAATTGATTAATGATTCTTGCCATTTTTTGATTGTTAATGATTGGTTCATAAACAATTCTAAACATTTGATTATAACGCTTAACAGTCGGAATAAAGTATAATTTTTCAATCAACTTCATTACAAAATAAGTTAATTTATTCAAGTAAATAAAAGTTGGTGATAAATCTGCCAAATCCACAATATTACCAAACCCACCAAAATAATCCATAACTAAATCCCAAGCCATAAAGTATCCAACTTTATCACCCAAAACTTCAGATTTAAAACGGAATAATGAACCTTTTGACTTTAGATAATATTGAAAGTTATTTGTTGGAGTAACAAAGAAAGATAACTTACCCGATTTATTAATCAAATGAAAATGAGTATTTCTTGTAGGAGCATTTGGACTTAAAAATACACCTGCAAATTCATCTTCTATAATTTGATAAATCATACTCAAAGTATAACGAAAATCCTTATTTTTAAAATTTTCAGGATTTTCACTCAAATTAAAAAATAACTCATCTACATTATTCTTTTTAAACGAAAAATCAATATCTAAATCTTCAATTTTGTTACTCATAAATTTCTCTTATTAATATATATATACGTACAAACTTTTTGAAAAAGGTTAGATGGAACCCCACCTAACCTATAAATAATTATTTAATTAATGACTTACCTGTCATTTCACTTGGTTGCTCAATACCAAATAGCTGAAGAACAGTTGGAGCAACGTCACACAAAGCACCAGTTTCTCTTAATTCCATATCTACTGGAGCATTGATTAGAACAAATGGAACTTCATTTGTTGTGTGAGCAGTTTGCGGTTTACCAGTAGATTCATCAACCATTGTTTCTGAGTTACCGTGGTCAGCAGTTAATAACATAACAACATCATTAGCTTTACAAGCCTCTGCTATTTTACCGACACATTCATCAACAACTTTACAAGCTTTTGTTGCGGCTTCAATATCTCCAGTATGACCAACCATATCTGGATTTGCAAAGTTAACTAAAATAAATTGATACTTAGTATCATCAATTGCTTTTAAAACATTTTCGCAAACTTCAGGTGCACTCATTTCAGGTTGTAAATCATATGTTGCAACTTTTGGAGAAGCTACAAGAACACGAGTTTCGTGAGGTTGAGGTTCATCAATACCACCATTAAAGAAGAATGTAACGTGTGCGTATTTTTCAGTTTCAGCAGTTCTAAATTGATTGATACCATTAGCCTCTAAAACATCACCTAAAATATTCACTAATTTTTCTTTAGGAAATGCTACAGGATAAGTGAATGTAGCTTCATAACTTGTCATTGTTGTATATAAAATGTTTTTAAGCACTTTCTTTCTTTCGAACCCATCAAAATCAACAAAATTCATAGCTTTAGTAATTTCACGAGCTCTATCAGGTCTATAGTTAAAGAAAATAATAGAATCATTATCATGAATTCTAGACTCTTCTCCACCAATCACTGTTGGAAGAACAAATTCATCATTCTCACCTTTAGCATAAGAGTTTTTAATACCTTCAATTGCAGTAGAAGCCTTTTCTCCTTCACCTAACAATAACGCATTATAACCTTTTTCAACCCTATCCCAACGATTATCTCTGTCCATAATATAATAACGACCAATAACTGTTGCAACAGGCGGTAAGTTATATTTCTTCAATTCATCTTCAACAATTTGAACATATTCACAAGCACTAGCTGGAGGTGTATCACGACCATCTAAAAATGCGTGAACATATACTTTTTCTAGACCACTTTCTGAAGCCATTTTAATCAACGCAGTCAAGTGATCTAATGATGAGTGAACCCCACCAGTTGAAACCAAACCGTAAATATGTAATGCTGAATCATTTTTCTTAGCATGCTCAATTGCATTTAAGAATCTTTCATTTTTAAAGAAACTACCATCTTTAATAGCATTATTAATTTTAGATAAATCTTGATAAACAATTCTACCAGCACCTAAGTTTAAGTGCCCAACTTCAGAATTACCCATTTGTCCTTCTGGTAATCCGACATTTTCACCATCAGCTTTTATCTTGATAAATTTTTCTTCTTTTTCTAATTTTGGAACATAAATTGGTTGAGCCAATTTTGTCGCATCAAATTTTTCAGAACCGGTTGAAATTCCCCAACCATCCATAATACATAGCAATACTCTTTTAGCCATTTTAGATCCCTTCTTTCTATTATCCAAGTTGGGAAAATTTTACCAAGAACATATCCTAAATACAAGAGAAAACTAAAATTTGTATTAATAAAAAAAGTAGAAGCAAGATGATAATCTTACTTCTACTTTTTAACTATAAAACATTCAATTATTTAGCAGTTGATAATACATATTTTGCAGCATCTGATCTTGGTTCAACAATTCCATCATGGAATACAATTGGGAATACATCTGTCATATCATTTGCATTATTCGATACATAACAAGCACCAGAAGCATCCGCCGAAGCCGTTGCAGTATTTGTACATTGAATTTCTTTATTAGGTAATGTAACCCCATTTACATCAATAAAACCTGAACAGCTAAGAGAAAGAGACTGAGGATTACCATCATAAGCATTAGCTTTAGTACATCTTGATGCTGTCATCTCAGGACTAAAACCAATAATAGAGCCATCCGCTAGTGAGTATGCTAAATAAGAGCTCGTATTCCAAATAGAATGAGTTCTTGCAAAATTATAAGTAGATGCCGATGAACCCGCAGAAGAATTTGATTGTCTTTTTATATCAGAAGCTTTACCTCTAAATGTTTGGCCAGTAAGAGTTCCATTCAAGATTGCACACATTGTCATATCTGTTTCAGGATGATGAGATGCACAAGTACTAGCACTGACATTAGCAGATGTTATACCCGCATAGTCAAAATCATATTGAGCTTGAGCCATTAAACCAGCTTGAGATAATGTTGAGAGTGCTTTTTTGAAGCCTGAACGATATTTTGCACCATTAGTATTTGCAATCAAGTTTGGTATTGTCATCGCTGCAACCACACCAATAATACCTAATGTAATCAACACTTCTGCTAGTGTAAAACCAGCGGTTTTATGTGCTTTAAGAGTTATCCCCCCAAATTTCAAGCTATTTGTACGTTTCATGCTCTTTTTCTCTCCTTATTAAAAAATAGTTCTACGCTTATTAGTATACACAATATTTACCCCCTTTACAAGATTATTCTACACAAGATGACAAACATTAATTTTATCCCCTCGCCCACTTGTGGGAGAGGGTTAGGGTGAGGGCTGTTGTCCCCTCGCCCGCCTGCGGGACACTAGCCGAACCGACGAGGTTATAAGTCGAGTGAGACTGCGTACCTTTAGGTTGAGAGTTAGGGTGAGGGTAAAATTTCTATTACGCAAAAAAAAAAAGCTTCTTTGAGAGAAGCTTCCTTGGAATCTGTTACAATTCCTCGTGTAAAAGATTAGTAGGTAGAAAGTAGAAGGTAGTAGTGTATATAAACTTTTTAGTTATATATCCTGTATATACTTATAAAGTATTTTTGATATAAAAAATTGCGTTACCAACTTTAAAAGTTTACAAACCGTAACATGCCAAAACCCATGTCACACGCAGATTTTATACATATTGAAAAAAAAGAGATTCTAATCTATAATCAACCTGAAAAGAGGTTTATTATGAAAATTGCGATATACCCTGGGAGTTTTGACCCAGTAACCAAAGGACACATTGACATACTAAAAAATGCTTCAGAAATTTTTGACAAAGTTATCATTGCAGTTGCTCACAATGGAGAAAAAAAAGGATTCTTGACCGTAGAAGAAAGAGTACGATTAATAAAAGAGAGTACCAAACAGTTTGCCAATGTTGAAGTTGACGCTTTTGAAGGATTAACTATCGAATATGCAAAAAAACATAATGCCGAAGTTTTAATTCGTGGACTTAGAGCCGTTTCAGATTTTGAATACGAAATGCAACTTTCACAGACAAACAGTGCTCTTTGCCCAGAAATCAAAACAGTATTTTTAATAACTAAACCTAAATACAATTTCATTTCATCAAGCACAATTAAAGAAATTCTTAATAACAATGGTGATATTTCTAAATTCGTTCCAGAACCTGTTTACGAATATCTTACGAATGTAAAAAATTAAAAGAAAGACTCTATCGTGAAATTTAAATCCTTAGAAATTATAAAAGCATTAGAAAATCAAATAGAAACAGGATATTCTCTAAAAATATTTAGAGGATATGTTGCAATAAATAAACGTGGAGTTGAAAAACTTATTGACGAACTATACGCAAAATTACCAGAAGATGTTATGGCGGCTAGAATATACTTAAAAAATAAAAAACAACAAATTTCAAACAACAAAGAGAATAACATTTTCGATAACATAAAAGAATTAGAGACTCAAATCGAAAGTCCACTCCAATTTGCAACACACGTGATTGTAAATGTTAGAGAAATAGAAAAACTAATAAACAAAATATACAGTTCTATTCCTGAAGAAATCCAAGAAGCAAATTTTTTAGATAAACAGTAAAGACATGTTAACAGTATTAAGAAATATTATTTGACAATTAAAATTTGCTTATGTAATATGTAGATATAAAATGTAGTAGGGATAAAAGGGATATAAGACATGTCACAAACCGGAGTGTACGACTTACTAAAGTGCTTAGAAATTGCTGTAGATGACGGCTATTCACTAGGTAAATGGACTTTAGTAAACAAAAGAGAAATTGAAGATCTAATCGATAGAATATACGGCGCTTTACCTGTTGAAGTACAAGAAGCAAGATTGTTCTTGAAAAGAAAAGAAGAGTTGCAAAATGAAGCTCAACAAAAAGCTCACAAAATTATTCAAGAAGCACAAAACGAAGCTGATAGAAAATTGTCAGAATCTGACCAATTAAAAGCTATCGAAAGAGAAGGTATCAGAATTAAAAATGAAGTTGTAGAAGATTGCGAAAAAATCAAACATATTGCAATTCAAGATGCTGAAAATATCAGATTACAAGCAACTGACGAAGCTCTTAAAATCAGAGAAAATGCAGAGTTATATGCTCAACAAGTTTTAACAAGCTTGGAAGGTAACTTAACTCAACTACAACAAGGAGTTAAAAATTGTCAAATTTATGTTGAACAACTTAGAACTGATGCTGTAAGCAAATATGGTCAACGCAGATAATTTTAAACAATAAAATATAAATAAAAAAACATCCTATAAAAATGGATGTTTTTTTATGTCAAAAACGTAGTATTTGTTTACAATTCATTTGCATTTTATTTTGTTTGATGTAAAATCATATTACAAAGCCGAAAAAAGAATGTGTAACCCACATTCTTTTTAAATGGAAAAGAAATAAATAAAGGAAATAAAACAATGGGTATCAAAGGAAAAAATGACAGAATGGTAGTTCTAGCATGCGAAACATGTAAAGAAAGAAACTACACAACAACAAAAAACAAAAAAAATCACAAAGAAAGAATGGAATTAAACAAATATTGTCCTAAGTGTCAAAAACACACAGCTCATAAAGAGACAAAATAACCAACTTTCTAAAAGGTGTAATTGGGGAAATTTCCCCAACATGCGTCCTTAGTTCAGTTGGTAGAACGTCGGTCTCCAAAACCGGATGTCGAGGGTTCGAGTCCTTCAGGGCGCGAGTTTTAACTTTAAATTATAGGATTATATATATGAATTCAACGGTAGAAGCTATCAAAACATATTTTAAAGGTGTAAAAACCGAATGGGGTAGAGTTACTTGGCCAGAAAAAAGACAAGTAATTTTTGAAACTTTCGCAGTAATAACAATAGTTACTGTATTTACTGTTGCAATTTATATTATAGATCTAGCTTTTAAAGAATTACTTGGTTTAATCAAGTAAATTAAGCGAAAAGGGTGGCTTATGACTAAAAAAGAAAAAACAATGGAAGAACAATTAAATGAAGATATCTTGGCTGAAAAAGCTGAAGCTGAAGCACTAGAAGCTGAAGCAAACGAAGCTAAAGAAGCTAAGAAAAATCAAAAAAGATGGTACATTGTTCACACATATTCAGGATACGAAAACAAAGTTAAAGTTAACTTAGAAAAACGTATCGAATACATGAACATGGGTGATAAAATTTTCAGAATTGAAGTTCCACAAAAAACTGTAACTCAAATGAAATCTGGAAAGAAACAGGAAAAAGAAGAAAAAATCTTCCCTGGATACGTACTTGTTGAAATGATTATGGATGAAGACAGCTGGTACGTAGTAAGACACACTTCTGGAGTTACAAAATTCGTTGGTTCTGCTAAAAAACCAATCCCAGCTAGAGAAAGTGAAATCAAAAAGATTCTTCACAGATCTACATCACAAGTCGAAAAAATTGAACTTGATGTTAAGGTTGGTGATAAAGTTAGAATTATTTCAGGGCCATTCGCAGACTTTGATGCAGATATCATTGAAGTTTACCCTGACAAATCTAAACTTAGAGCTAATGTTTCAATCTTTGGACGTGAAACTCCAGTTGAATTAGAATACAAACAAATTAATAAATTATAATTTGTTATCCTGAACTTGTTTTCAGGATCTAAACAAAAAAGTTAGTACAAACAATGTGGAAGGGACGCCCCCGTTTGAACCACAAAAGGAGAAAAAAATGGCAAAAAAAGTAACAGGAAAAATTAAGCTTCAAATCGAAGCTGGAAAAGCTAATCCAGCACCTCCAGTTGGTCCTGCCTTAGGTCAACACGGTGTTAACATCATGGATTTTTGTAAACAGTTCAATGCTAGAACTGAATCACAAGCTGGATACATCATACCAGTTGTTATTGATGTATACGAAGATAAAAGTTTCACTTTCATCATCAAATCACCTCCAGCTCCAGTATTGATTAAAAAAGCATTAAATATCACTAAAGGTTCAGCAGCTCCTAATAAAGATAAAGTTGCTGAAATTACAAGAGCTCAATTAGAAGAAATCGCAAAAATCAAAATGAACGATTTGAACGCAACTTCTATGGAAGCAGCAGTTAAAATGATTGCTGGTTCTTGCAGAGCTATGGGTGTAAACGTAAAAGAAGATTAATTAGATGGAAGGACGAAAGTCCGCTACTACCACGAAAGGAAATTAAAAAATGTCAAAATTAACTAAAAAACAAAGAAAAATGCAAGAAATGCTAGAAGGTTTTGTACAACCATCTACAGCAGTTGATGCAATTAAAAAATTACAAGAAATTTCAAAAGAAGTTTCAAAATTCAATGAAACAGTTGAATGCCATATGCGTTTAGGTATTGACGTACGTCAAGCTGATCAACAAATCAGATCTACAGTAGTTTTACCTGCAGGCTTAGGTAAAGAAGTAAGAGTTTGCGTTATCGCTAAAGGTGCTAAAGCTACTGAAGCTACTGAAGCAGGTGCAGAATTTGCTGGTGCTGAAGAAATCATCGACAAAATCTCTGGTGGATGGTTTGAATTTGATACATTGATTGCTACACCTGACTGTATGGGTATGCTTGGTAAATTAGGTAGAGTGTTAGGTCCAAAAGGTTTAATGCCAAACCCTAAAACAGGTACAGTAACAATGGATATCGCTAAAGCAGTTAAAGATGCTAAAGCTGGTAAAGTTGAATACAGAGCTGACAAACAAGGTATGATTCACTGCCCTATAGGTAAAGTTCAATTCTCAGAAGAAGATCTTGTTAAGAACTTTGCAACTTTAGCTGATGCTGTTTTAAAATCAAAACCTGCTGCAGCAAAAGGTACATTCGTTAAATCAGTATACTTATCAACTACAATGGGTCCTGGTATCAAATTAGATGCTAAAACTTTTGCAGCTGAAGTAAAAGAACTTGTTTAATAGAAAATATTTTTCAATAAAAGACCTTGTTTTAATAACAAGGTCTTTTATTTATGTTTAAATATCTTTGCTGCTCTTTTGCAAATTTCATCATAAGGTTTTGCTATTTTAAATAAAGACTTATAAATATCAATGGAATCTTTGAGAAACATAAGCCCCAATGCACCTAAACCTAAAGCTGTTCCGTTTTGTCCAGCCGAAAACATTAAAGAAGAAAAACCCAATGTTGCACCTGAAGCCATACCTCCAAGATAAGTTAAATGCTTAGCTCGTTTATATTGACGCGAAATAGCGTTTCCACCATAAGACTTTAATAAATTTAATTTCATATACTACGACCTTACCTTAGATATATAAAAACATTTTGTATAAAAAAATTGCCTAACGAAATAAAATTACTCCATATGCGTCATCATCACATAAAAAAGGAAGAATAATATATTCTTCCCCTTATTTGGGCGATACGTGACTCGAACACGTGACCCCCACAATGTCGATGTGATGCGCTACCAACTGCGCTAATCGCCCCGAAAAATTTATTTAATTATATTTTATGCATATTATCAACAATTTCTTTTTTTTGAACCCAGATTTCCATACCAAGTTCTGCCCCACAATTTACAAGAGCTTCTTTGATTTCTTTAAATGTAGATTTTGAACTCTCGATATTACACAACATAAACATAACAAAATGACCTTGCATAAGTGTTTGTTTAATATCTTCAATATTAACATTATATTCAGCCATCGTTGCAGTAACTTTAGCTACAATACCAATATTATCTACACCTGAAACTGTTACAATAATTTTATCAGACATTATTCGCCATCCTTTACATTTTCAACTTCTTTTACTGTTGATACAAACACTGGAGTTGGATCAACAACTTCCAAAGATTCAGTATGCCATTTTTTATAAATAAATTTACCTAAATTATGTTTTTGAGCATATGCTTTTAATTCTTTTTTAACTTCAGAAGCTAAAATATAAAGAACAATTACGTTTGGCACACACATTGCAATCATCATAGCATCTGTGATGTTAATAATAGACTCAACATTCATTGCAGAACCAATAACTATAAATAAACAATAAATTAAGTTAAATGCTAATACACGTTTTTTACCTTCTCCTAACAAGAATGTCCAAGCTTTCTGACCGTAATAAGCCCAAGAAATCAAAGTTGACATTGCAAATAGTACTGCAATTATTGATAGAATCACTGGGAAGAAAGAAATTACTGATTGAAAAGCATTAGACGCTAACTCAATACCTGATATTTTACCGATTTCAGCAGTGTTTAAAACACCTGATAAAACAATTGTAAATGAAGTAAACAAACATAAAACACCTGTTAAGAAAGTTTCTAGTAAAGCAACGAAACCTTGTGAAACAGTTTCTTTAGTTTGTGCAGTAGCATAAACAATTGCAGCTGCACCCGTACCAGCTTCATTTGATTGAACAGAACGTCTTAAACCAATAATTATAGTCCCAAACACACCACCTGCAACAGCTGTAGGGCAGAATGCTTCTTTTACAATTAATGCGATAGCATCACCAATGTGAGTAATATTCGCACAAATTACAACAAAACCTGAAATAATATATAAGGCACACATTGTAGGAGTTAAAACAGTCGTAACCTTAGCAATACTTTTAATCCCACCCATTACAACTAAACCAATTAGAACTGCTGCAATTACACCAATTATCCAAGCATAACCGTGAAGGAAACTTGAATCACCACCTGTAATAAATATTATTTGATGAGCAGTTTGATTTATCTGGATCATATTACCACCAGTAATACCTCCACCAATACAAAGCATAGCAAAGATAACAGATAAAGGTTGCCCTAACCATCTCATACCTTTTCTAGTTAAACCATGAGCAATATAATGCATAGGTCCACCTGAAACTGATCCGTCTTGGTTGAATCTTCTATATTTAACAGCCAAAGTTGCTTCTACAAATTTGATAGACATACCTAATAGTGCGCCTGCAAAAATCCAAAATGCAGCCCCTGGACCACCTATTGAAATTGAAATCGCAACACCTGCAATAGAACCAATACCTATTGTTCCAGATAACGCCGTTGCTAAAGCTTGGAACGAAGACACTTCACCACAGTCATCACTTTTTTTCTCCCCAGGCTTAATAATTAAATCTAATGCGTGTTTAAATCCCCAAACACAAATACCTCTGTAATAGAACGTAAAGAATATCCCCGCAAAAAGAATCCATAAAATAATTACAGGAATCTCAGATCCAAATAATTTCACTGGAAAAAAGATTAATTTAGCAATGAAATCAGTAACAGGTGCAATGTTTTTATCAATAAATTCATCAACATTCATAGCATACGCACTCTGAATACTAGATAACATTAACATTAAAAAAGCGAAAAATTTCTTCATTTATTCTATCCTTTCAGCTGTGTTTATTTTGTTAAGTCAATAAAAAATAACTTCCCAACCTTAACAATTACTAGAATTATAGCAAAAACATGCCAAATCCCAAATGGAGAGGGCAAATCTGTTACCAACTGTTACACTTAAAACCATTTCATTGCTTGAGAAAAAAACAAAAAAGTGCTACAATGAAGAAAAGGGGTGTGTGGAAATGATGATGAGTCAGTCGAAAAAATTATCCATTGCGTTTTATTGGCATATGCACCAACCAGTTTACCAATTGACGCCAAATGGAGATTATTTAATGCCATGGGTAAGGTTACATGCTGTAAAAGATTACCTTGATATGGCACTTTGGACTAAAAAATTTGAGAAATTAAAATTAAATTTCAACTTTGTTCCAGTTCTAATTGATTCGATTATTGATTATGCAGAAAACAATGCTCACGATATCCATTCTCGAATGACAATAACACCAACTGAAAACCTCAACAAAGAAGATAAAATATTTATTTTAACAAACTTTTTTGATGCAAATTATCAAACAATGATTCTTCCAAATCCGGAATATCATCGTTTATACCAAATTGCACAAATCTCTGAATCTACAGATATTGACGCCTTCACTGACCAAGAATACTCTGATTTGATGGCATTATTTAATTTAGCTTGGATTGATCCATCCTATAAAACTTCTAATGCTGATTTGAAAAGATTAGTTAAAAAAGGAAAAAATTATACACTCGAAGACAGAATTCAAATTATTGAAATCCAACGTGAAATTATAAAAAAAATCATTCCAACAATAAAAAAATTAATTGAAAAAAACAAAATTGAGGTAACCACAAGCCCTTATTTTCACCCAATTTTGCCAATATTGTTGGATTACAAAAATATTAAAAAAAATCCAATACCTGAAGATGAAATTCTAAATCTAAAAACTGATTTAGACGCTAAAATGCAGACAAAAATGGCACTTGATAGAATTGAAGAAGTTTTTGGGAAACGTCCAAGGGGTATATGGCCATCTGAACAATGTGTAAGTAGAAAAACTCTTGAAATGCTTAGCAATTTAGGTGTAGAATGGTCAATTTCTGATGAAGGGATCTTGGCAAATTCAATTAACTTTGAATTTGAGCACGATTTCAAAGGCTATTTAAATGAACCATATCATTTATTAAAAACTTATCAATATAAAACAAAAAACTCTGATATCAAAATGATTTTCAGAGATTCTACAATACCTAATTTGATAAGTTTTGAATATCAAAACCACAACCCTCTAACTACAGCCGGCGATCTGTACGATAGAATTAAAGTTCTACAAAGTAAAATTTTATCATCTCCAGATAAAGAACATCTTTTAACTATAGCACTAGATGGTGAAAACTGCTGGGAAAATTATTTAGAAGATGGTGCATCATTCTTAAAAGCTTTATACACGCTAATTACAGAAGATGAGTCACTTGAAACTGTTTTAATTAGCGATTATCTTGATAACGCAAAAGAAAATAAACAGTTGAGTAAAATCTCTTCTGGTTCTTGGATAAATAGAAACTTCAAGTTATGGATTGATGAACCCGTAAAAGATTTAGCTTGGACATATTTAAAACGAGTAAGACAAGATTTCTCAGAATTTGTTAAACGAGAACCATTAAATCCTAATATAGAAATGGCAAGACGAGAATTATTCATAGCTGAAGGTAGTGATTGGTTCTGGTGGTACGGAGAACCTAACGATTCAGGTCGAGATAATATCTTTGACTTCTTATTTAGAACACACTTAAAAAATATTTATAGATACCTAGATTTAGATACTCCAAAATATCTTGATGATCCATTATCAAATGTATCCACATCAAAACCATCCAAATTCCCATTAACATTAATTACACCAACAATTAATGGTAAAAACATAATGGATGAAAATGATATTTGGAATAACGCTGGATGTATTGATATTCCTGATGGTCCAGTACTTAGAGAATCAAAGCTATTCGATAACATACGATTTGGTAATGATGAATCTAATTTTTACTTAAAATTCCATATGAATAAATACATAAGAGAAAATGCGGATTTAAGTAAAAGAACATACCAAATGTACATATATTTAAGAAAAGCAGGTAACAAACAATCACTCGCACCTGTTAGATTAATCAACAAAACTGAAAATATTGCACCAGTTTCGTTAGAAAAATTCCATAACGAAATTCAAATCGCAATGCGAAACGATAAACTTCAATTACTAAGATTAATCAAAGCTATTCCTGGGGATATGTGGGTTCTTGAACAATCAAAACGTATAGAAACCGCATATGATGAGGTTTTAGACTTAAAAATTCCATTTGATTTATTAGGAATAAAAGCTGGTGAAACTTTAGAGTTTTTATTTGTTAACGCAAACTACGGTATAAAAGATTTTTATATACCAAATGAAACGGTATTATCTGTTACAAGACCAGCTTTAGTTGCTAATAAATAAAGTCAAAATATGAAAAAAGGTTGGATAAAAATCCAACCTTTTTTCATTTATTTATATACATGTTGCTTACTACTTAGAAGAGGTTAACACATATTTTGCGGCATCAGATGCAGGTTCAACAGTGGCATCATGGAATACAATTGGGAAAATATCAGTCATATCACTTGCATTATTTCTTACATAACAATTGTCCATAGATAAATCCCAAGACGCCTGACCATGATAACATTGAACTTCTTTATTAGGTAAAGTAATACCATTTACATCAATAAAACCTACACATTGGCTTAAACGAGTAGTAAGAGTTGGCCCTAAGTTTTCACCTATATTTAATGTACAATTTGAGGCACCTGCTTGAAAAGCTACAATCGAACCATCTGCTAAGGAATAAGCTAACCAATCACTCAAATTCGATGGTAAAGTATGTTTTCTTGAAATTGAATTGCTATACACAACTGCACTTGCACCACTAGAAGTATTTTGTTGCATCGTAATATCACTCAAAGTTCCTCTAAAAGTTTGACCTGTTAATGTACCATTTAATATAGAACATAATGTCATTGCTGACTCAGGATGGTCAGATGCACAATCACCTTCATTAGTTGCACTTATACCAGCATAGTCAAAATCATATTGAGCTTGAGCCATTAAACCTGCTTGGTTTAATGTTGAAATCGCTTTTTTAAATCCTGATCTAAATTTTGCACCATTAGTATTCGCAATTAAATTTGGTATTGTCATTGCGGCAACAACGCCAATAATACCTAAAGTAATTAACACCTCTGCCAATGTAAATGCAGGTACTTTAGAATTTGCTTTCATATTTTCTCTCCTTTTATAAACCTTTTATATGTAAATAATCCACCATATTTAATGATATTAGACAACAATACTGATATTTACAAACCTAGTTTTTCATTTAATTTTAATATTTCTACCAAATCTAATACTGAACAGATTTCTTCAAAACATTGAACAAATGTTTTTTCACCAATATCAGAGATAAAACTTGCAAGATTAAACATATCTCTACCTGTGTGAATAAGAATTACAATCTTTTTATCCTTGAATGATACCCTGACATACTTTGCTTTAAAAGTTTCTTTTATTTTTTTAATTCTTTCAATAAATGCTGTTGTTAAAAGATATCTTGCTTCAATTTGATTTTGAGAATATACATTATACCCTTCAGAAAATTCTACATCTTCAAGTTTTACTTCCTGATATTTAACCTTATCTACACCTAAATTATCTTTCAAATTATCTTTTTCAAGAATAAATGTATGCCCTTCAAAACTTTTATTCATATCAATTTCAACAATCAAACCTTTGAATTGTTTTGAAGTAAAATATTTAAATGCAAAATAAATTAGAGCAATTGCAATAAAAACAAACCCTATAACAGGTAAAAATATACAGATAAAAACTGATAAAAATATAGCTATTGCAATAATTGATACTTTAAATACAGAAGTATCACCATCAACCATTGTTAAATTTACACCTTTATAAGATCCAGAAATACAATCATCAAAGAATTTAAGTGGAGAATTTAAAATATTTAATCCTTCTCCAAAAAATTTTCTTTTCTTAAAATTTGAATGACTATAAAATGGACACCAAGTAAAATCACCAAATAAAGTTACAAATTTACTCATCAAACGTTTTTTTATCTCATTATCAGCAGACATTGGTAGTGTTGTAGAATTACCACTAACTTTAAAAACCTGCATGCCGTTTTCTTTATCCATTTTTTTCAAAATTTCCATTAAAGGTAAAATTATTGCAACCAATACAAAAGGTAAAATAATAAAAATCACTTCTAAACCTTCGATTTTCATAGTTTTACCAATCAAAGTTGCAATAGGTACAAAAACAAAAATACCTACAACAGATAAAAATAAAATCCAAAACATTGCAATAGAAGTGCAAGAAATAAACTTAGCTTTATTAAAGCAAGCTAAATTTTCTCTCACTTCTTTAACATAAAACTCTGAAAGTTTTGTTAATAATTCATATTTTTCTTGTTGATTCATCTATCCATCCCTTTTATATTATAGCCCTGCGGAGCACATTTACCTATCAAGACTTTAGGCTGTTGGTAGCATAATGTCCCGTCCGGCCGAGGACTACATATCTAGTGCAACATCAAGTGTTGGAGCTTTTGCAACAATTGCACTTGATGAAATAATATCAACACCACATTCTGCTATTTTGCGTACTGTATCAAGGTGAACATTACCACTAGCTTCAACCGTTGCACGATGATTGATAAGTTCAACAGCTTCTTTCATTTGATCTAATGTCATATTATCAAGCATAATAATATCAACACCCAAAGGTAAAGCTTCTTTGATTTGTTCTAAAGTATCACATTCAAGTTCAATTTTATGAGCATGAGAAAGATTGGCCTTAACAAGTTTTACCGCATTTGTAACAGAACCTGCTACTTGGATATGGTTATCTTTAATCATCGCACAATCTGACAAATTAAATCTGTGCAACGCTCCACCACCAACTTTTACTGAATATTTTTCAAACGCTCTAAACCCTGGAGTTGTTTTTCTTGTATCAACAATCTTACAAGGTAAATCACCAATAGCCTGTTGATATTTATTAGTTTCAGTAGCAATACCACTCATTCTCTGAACATAGTTTAGTGCAACTCTTTCACCTAAAAGTAAATATTTTCCAGGACCTTCAATAGTTGCTAAAATATCACCTTTTTTAATTTTATCACCATCTTTGAATAACAATTCAACTTTAACTTTCGGTGAAAGAACTTTGAACACAGTTTTAAAAACTTCTAAACCGCAAATAATACCTTCACAACGAGAAGCTAAACGAGCAGAAAACATTTCATCTTCGCCTAAAATACTTTCTGTTGTAACATCACCAAATCCAATATCTTCCATCAACGCTGCTTTAACGTGATCTTCCACATAAAAACTACTTAACAAAATTTATTTCTCCTTTATTTTTAACTATCAAACTATGTTCACAAACCTCATTAGTATTCAAATAATCCACACGATAATGTGCACCACGAGATTCTTTTCTATTTAAAGCTGATTTAACAATTAATTCAGCCGTAACTAACATATTACGTAATTCGTATTCATCTTTTGATAAGCATTTATCTACTCGATTAAACTCTTTTGAAAGTTTTTCAATATTATCTAGAGCTGATTTCATAATCTGTTCATTTCTAAAAATTCCAACCCCAGCCCACATTGTAGCTTGTAATTCTTCTTTTAAAGCTTTTACATCTACATCAATTAAATCAACATCATTTGAATATTTATCTATAATTGATTTAAATTCAATATTATTTTCAGGACATTGATTTAATCCAATATTTTTCAAGTATTGCGCAACTTCATACGCACAAACAACACATTCTAGTAATGAATTACTAGCCAAACGATTTCCCCCATGCAAACCAGTTGATGATACTTCTCCAATTGCATATAAATTTTTTATAGATGATTCTCCACAAATATTTGTCTTAATACCACCCATAAAATAATGTGCAGCTGGAGCAACCGGAATTAAATCTTGAGCTATATCAATATCGTATTCTTTGCATTTTTGAGCAATTGTAGGGAATCTTTTTAATAACTTTTCTTCACCCAAACCTGTTGCATTTAAGAATACACAAGGATCACCATTGTTATTCATTTCACAAAAAATAGAACGAGCAACAATATCTCTTGGCGCTAATTCTTTTTTCTCGTGATATTTAAACATAAATTCCATACCAAATTCATCACAGAGTTTTGCACCCTCACCACGAACAGCCTCACTGATTAAAAATCTATTTTCTGCGCCATCAAAAGCCAAAGCTGTCGGATGGAATTGAACAAATTCCATATCTTGTAACAATGCACCTGCTCTATAACTTAGCGCAAAACCGTCACCAGTTGCACCTTTTGGATTAGTAGTATATTGATATAATTGTCCCAAACCACCTGTTGCTAATATTGTTGTATCTGAATAAATAACTTCATATTCATTTTGAGAATTTAAAATTATAGCTCCGCCACAAGTTTGATCTTTATCAACCAATAAATCTACAGCAATTGTATCTTCAAATGTAGTAATTTTTGGATTATTTTTAACAGCTTCACAAAGTGCTAATTCCATTTTTCTACCAGTCGCATCACCACCAGAATGTAAAATTCTTCGAACACTGTGCGCAGCCTCTTTAGTTAAAGTAAAATTGCCATTTTCATCTCTATCAAATTCAACACCAAATTTTAATAAATCTTTTACAACTTTATCAGAATTTTCACTAATAAATCTAATAGTATCTAACTCACTTAACCCTGCACCAGCCTTGATGGTATCAGACACATGTGAATCAACAGAGTCCTTCTCGTTTTCTTTCAAAACAGCAACCATACCACCTTGAGCATAATATGAATTACTTTCTCCTAATTTTGATTTTGTAATCAACAAAATACCTTCCGGCAAATCTAATTGTTGCTCTATTTTTAACGCAGCATATAACCCTGCAATACCACTACCAATAATTATTACTGAAAATTTGGAATGTTTCATATACCTTCAATCCCTTGATATTATATCCTACTAATTTTATAACAAACAGGATATTTTCGCTACTTTTAAACTAAAATTTTTAAAATTAAAATTAAAATTTTAATACAAACAAAATCATAAAAAATAATATCCTAAAATTATTTATTCAAAACAATACCGACAAAACTTCACAACCAATATAATAATAAAAAAATAACCCAAAAGGAGCGTACAATGACAGATTCAGCAATAAAACTACTTTTAGTAGAAGATCATAAACTAATGCGCGTAGGCTTAAAATCTCTTTTTGAAGAACAAGATGGATTAGAAGTCACATCAGAAGCTCAAAACGGAAAAGAAGCAATTGAAAAATTTAGAACCACACACCCAGATGTTACTCTTATGGATATTGGATTACCAGACATATCAGGCATAGAAGCTACAAAAAAAATTTTAGAACTAAATACCAATGCTAAAATCATAATCCTAACCTCACATTTAAGCGAAGATGAAGTTTTAGAGGCCTTGCAATCTGGAGCTTGCGCATATGTCATGAAAGACATTAACACCGAATTTTTAAAAATGATTATACGAACAATTAAACAAGGTGCCATGTGGATTGATCCACTAGCAGTACCTATATTAAGAGAAAAAAATTGCGGATTAGTTCCAAAAAGACAAATGTCTAGAGCAATGTTTAGACAACAACACTCTAACTTAACCCAAAGAGAATATGAAGTTCTAAAACTCGTTGTAGATGGAAAATCAAATAACGAAATAGCCGAGACATTAACAATTTCATCTCATACCGCCAAAGCTCATGTCTGCAATATTATCCAAAAATTAGTTGTTGATGATAGAACACAAGCTGCAGTAAAAGCATTAAAAGAGGGACTTGTTTGAGTCCCCCTTTTGTTAAAAATATTTATTTGATTTGAAATTATTCTTCAGTTTCTTCAACTTCTTCAGCTTCTTCAACCGGAATATCATCTTCATCATAAGCTTGTTGATTCATTTCTTCAGCAATTTCTGCTTGTAATTCTTCAGAATCTACAACATCATCAACTAAATTTTCTTCAACTTCTTCTTCATATTCGTAATTGCTTACACGTTGATCTTCTGCTTGTTCCATTTGAGAAACTGATTTAATATCAATTTTCCAATTAGTCAATTTGTGAGCTAATCTTACGTTTTGACCTTCACGACCGATTGCCAACGACAACTGATCATCCGGAACAACAACTAACGCTTCATGATTGTATTCATCATCAGCCATAATATCAACAGATACAACTCTAGCTGGAGATAAAGCATTTACGATATATTCAACAGGATCTTCTGAGTATCTAACGATATCAATTTTTTCATTTTTAAGTTCAGAAACAATAGTCTGAATTCTTGAACCTCTAGGTCCAATACATGCACCAACTGAATCAACTTCAGGATCATTTGACCATACAGCAATTTTTGTTCTATAGCCAGCTTCACGAGAAATTGATTTAATTTCTACAATACCGTCTTCAATTTCAGGAACTTCAAGTTCAAATAATTCTCTAACGATTTCAGCATGTCCGTGTGAAACAATAACTTGTGGTAATCTTGTAGTTTCTTTTACATTAAGAACAAATACTCTTATTCTATTACCAGGTTTGTAATATTCCCCAGGGATTTGTTCTTTTCTTGGCATAATAGCATCAGTTTTGCCAATATTAACGATAACATTTCTTCTATCGTCAAGTTTTTGAATAATACCTGTAATAAGTGTTCCTTTTTTATCAAGAAACTCATTTAATACAAGATTTCTTTCAGCTTCTCTGATTCTTTGAGTTAAAACTTGGTTAGCAGCTTGAGCAGCAATACGTCCAAATTGATCTGGAGTAACTTCTAATTTCACTTCATCACCTAATTCAACAGAATCATCAATTTCTTTAGCTTCAGCTAATGAAATTTCATTATCAGGATCTTCTACAGATTCAACAACAACTTTACCTTTGAAAATACCGATTTCACCTGATTGTTCGTCTAAAAATGCTTCAACATTTTCGATTTCTTTAATTCTTAAATGCTTCTTATAAGCAGCTACCATTGCATCACATAAAGAAGAAATTACAACTTCTTTAGAAATACCTTTCTCTCTTTCTAACTCTTCGAAAACTTCGTTTAAGTTTCCAGCACCGATTTTAATCATTTGCCTTTTCCTTTCATTTTATTAATCAATATATAATTTTGCTGATTGAATGTTATTTTTTGGAATTTGAAGTTCATTTCCATCATCGAATCTAAAGAACGTCAAACCTTCATTTGTATCATAATCAATAATTTCACCTTTAAATATTTTTTCGGTTTCACCTTCTAAAGGTTGTTTTAATTTAAGACTTATTCTTTTACCTTTAAAGATAATAAATTCTTTTTCTGACTTAAACTTACGCTCTAAACCAGGGGAAGACACCTCTAAATAGTATTTAACAGGAATAAGTTCTTCCAAAAAGCCTTCCAGACTTCTTGTAACATTTTCACAATCTTCTAAAGTAATTGGATGTTCACTTGAATATAAGAAAATTCTCAAAAACCAACGATGATTTTCTTTAGAAAAATCAATCTCAATTGGAACCAAATTAAAACGCATCGCCGTATTTTCAATTAACGGAGTAATTGCGTTTAGAATTTCTAATCTGTTGATGTCTTGTTTCATTGGTACAACCTTTCTACTTAGTGAAAAAAAGAACGGGGTCTCCGTTCTTTTTTCAATAGCAATATCCTTGCTGTTTATATTCTAATATACATACCTCAAAATGTAAAGTCTTTGTTAAGGTTTAGTTAAGATTACAATCCTCCTCCGGTTGCAGCCTTAAATTCTTCTTCAGAAATTAATTGTCCATCCTTTGCATATACTGTATTGCCAGTTAATGGGTTTGTTCCCGTACGATAAGCACCACTAGCATCAGAATATACTGGAGCTTGTTTTAATACAAATGTTAAATCTACATTATTTTCCATCTCATCTTGTTTTGCTTGATTTGATGAAATTCTTGTATTTGTATCACCTATTTTATTAGATAATCTTTGCTCACGTTTGCTTAAACCATCATCATAATTAATTTTATCAGAGCGTTTTTCATTTTTCTTAACATCTTTATCTATCTTTTTATCCAATGAACCGTACTCTTTTTGTTCTTTCTTTTCTAAATCAGACAAACGCTCTTTTTGTTCAGTTATAGCTTTTTGCAATGCTTTTCTATCTGTTTTCATTTCTTTAACTTTTTCATTAGTCGCTTTAGCATCATCATACTGACCTTTTTCAGTATCTAATGTTTTCTTTGAGTCAGCTAAAGTTGTTTCAGCCTTAGACTTTTTCTCTTCAGCAGCTTTTACATCTTTTTCAGCATTAGCTAATCCTGTTTTAGCATCTTTAAGAGTTTTTTCAGCTTCACTCTTTTTAGTTTTAGCTTCTTCAAGTTTTTTCTCTGCAGCATCTAATTTTTCTTTAGCTTCAGCTTCTTTAGATTTTGCTTCTTCTAACGCCTTTTGAGCTTTTTCATATGCAGGATTAGGTTTAGTAGAAGTAGAACCATCTGGGTTTGTTACAGTTATTTCTTTAGGAGTATTATTTAAAGTTGTTTGAGCTTGTTGAGTATTTGATTTTGCAGTATTATAAGCAGTTTCAGCATTGTTCTTAGCCCCCAAAGCTTCATTATATTTTACTTCTGCCTGTTGAACATTCTTATCTGCATTTTTTACAGCTAGTTCTTTAGATTGTTTTACTTGAGTTTTTGATGATAATTCTTGATCTGCTTTTGTTGCTTCAGATTTTAGATTATTATATTTTTTATTTGCGGTATCATACTCACCTTTTTCTTTAGTTTCAGCACTTTGAGCATCAGTTTGTTGAGAAATTTGACCATCTAAAGTTGCTAATTGTGATTCTGCAGAAGAAATTGCAGACCTTAAGCTAGCTGAATCAGAAGCAGAATTCATATTTGAAATTGCTGAAGACACTTCAGGAGAAGTTACACCTGATAATGAACTATTTCCACCGCCTAAGCCACCAAATGCATCACCAAGTTTATCTCCTAATGAAGATAAGCCGTTACCAATAGCACTTAATGCTCCAGTTTCATTCAAGAAACTCATAGTTTGAACTAGAGTTTGACCCAATATCATACCTTTTTGATAATCATTATTCACCTTAACATTTGGCATGCCAGTTGTGTACATTGGCGAACCAAGACCAACTCCCATAGATTGTCTTGGAGTAAATGATGTTGAGTTCAAACCAGCTCTTAAATTTTGATAATTATATCGTGTTGCACCCTTACTTACATTTTGACCAGGGGTAAAATTAGTTCGTCCACTATATTTAAAATTAAATAGAGAAGATTTAGAAGCAGCAGAAGAATTCGCAAGGTTTCTTGTTGCTTGCGCAGAGGTGCCGGAAGTCTTTCTTGTAGATCCGAAAGAGGTTTTACCCAATCCAGGCTTATTCAGTTTTCCGAAGTCAACTGCCATAATCGTGCTCTCTCTAATTTTTATATACTTAAATATATAAAAACATGAGAAAATGCCCGATTTCACATGGTTTCAGTCTTGTTACAAATGTTTACAATTGAGAAATGTGTATTTTAATAAAATTTATTTTTTCCCTAATTGTTTATCTATAATTTTTTCAATACTTGAATCTGCATTCTCCAAAATCATATCAATCCATTTTTGTTGATATCTAGATTCAGGGATTGCCGTAATGTTTTTTGCTAAAGAACGTCTAACTGTATTATCAGCACCATCAAGTAATTGTTCTAACCACTCTAAATGTCTATAATACCCAGGTACCGTAATAATATTCTCTGCTAAAAACTCTTTTGAGTTCATGTCTTTAACTTTTAATAATTCTTCTAAAACCGGTACTTGAACTTTTGTTGGCATAAATCTTAAAGATTCACAAAGCGCACGTTTCACCCTTGGATTATCAACTTCCATAAGTCTATTAATCCAATAAATCATATAATCTTCATTTTCTTTAAATGCTTCAATATTTCTTGCTAAAACACTCTTTGTAATAGGGCTTTCCTTTTCAAAAAATCTTCTAAATCTTTCAAATACTTTATCATCTCCGAAAAATTCTAAAGAATTTATCAAAGCCATATCTGCATATTCATCAGCATTTTTAGCTAAATTATCAAAAATATTTATTCTGTTTCCAATATTTCTATAATAGTAATTTAAATTTCTAGCAAGATATTTTTTAATCTTATTATTATCTTCTAGCGATAATGTTTCAAACAATTCATGACGCAACTTGTCCGGAACATGCTTTATTTCTCTGGCTAAAACCTCTTTAACTTTTACATTCGGATGATTTGCCAAACTTTCTAGAATCTCCTCTCCTCCTTTGAGAAACTTATAATCTTCAATATTTTCAACTAGACCCACTTTTACAGGAATAGAATCTATTTCATTCATCCTAGTATACATAGTAGCTTTATGTTCTTCCGGTAAGAATTTTATACTATGCACCAAACCTCGTAAATGTCCTCTATATTCAGGATGTTCAACATCTGCTAAAAGCTTATTAAATAAATCAAGCTTTTGTGCATCATCTGTCATATATTTAAAAGTCTTATAAACTTCTTGGGCACTCTTACTACCCATAATATTGCTCTTCGTAATCAATCCACCATAATCAATAATCCAACCATTAACAAGATTACGAGGTTTATTGTCGTTGTATTCTAAACCTATTTCATCTAATTGAACCTTATTTTTAGGCGCTGAAGCTGTTGGTGGAATATAATCAACAACCATATATCCATTTTTGGTATCACCATAGTAATACTTGACCATATCGGTATCTTCACCTGCAAATTTATTTACATACTCAGCTAAACTCTGTTCTGAGTAATTACCATGGTTATTATGAATTCTGAATGTACGTTTAAACTCTTTTAAAACCTTTGCATTTTCTTCATCACCATCAATTGTCACTTTAAATGCACGACCAAAAAAACCTTTTTCCAAAAATTCAGTTGTTAACTGATTTGGATCATCAATAATCCCTGATTTAACAAATAGTTTTCTAATGCTATCTGTCATTACATCAATATCTGAAAAATGTCTATCAACAGTATAAATATTACCTAAAGTTTCTAAAAAATATTCCTTATCAAATTTTGTAATATCTTTTATCCTATCTGTCCAAACTTTTGGCAGTCCACCACCCATAGTTAAACCACTAGCTTCTGAAAATATTTCATAAATTGATATTGTATGTTTTTTACTATGAGTTCTACCTGCAATTAATTTTGTTAATTCATCAACTTTATCAAAGTTTATCGCAGTAAATGAAATATCTTTATTTAAAGATACATTATTTTTTACAAACATATCAGATTGTAATTGTTGTGTTGTATATGTATTAACAGAATTATTATTCTTAATTTTATAATTATCATTAACCAAATTATATGGTGCAACTTTACCTATAAGCATGAAAATATCCCCTTATATTTTATTTACCATTATAAACACCATAAAATTTATTTTTGCTACTAAAATAATTTATTTGTAAAAATTTTTAATAATTAGTATGTTAATTTACCAAGAACAACTCTTTTATTCGCACCAGTACAACAAGGTAAGTTATTTGGAATTCCATAATATGTACAATATCCTAAAAGAGCAAACGCCATAACTTCTTTAAAATTATTGGATATACCATAATCTTCACAAGTTTTTAAATCTATATATCTTGGCAAATATGTACGTAGCATATTCATTAAAGTTTTGTTATAAGCACCTCCACCACAGACAACAACTTCATGAATAGAAACATTTGGATATACAAATCTTTCATAAGCTTGTGCAATTGTTTTTGCAGTTAAAGCAGTGACTGTAGCAATTATATCTTTTTTATCTTCTGGCGCTAATCGCAAAACATTTTCAATATAAGTTGGAGAAAAATATTCTCTTCCTGTAGATTTAGGAGGCTCCATAAAATAATATTCATCTTGCAATAAACATTCTAACCAACTATCAGAAACATTACCCATAGATGCTATTTCACCATCATTATCATATGGTTCTCCAAAATATTTACCCATACAATAATCAATCATAATATTACCTAAACCGGTATCAAATCCAAAAGTATCATAATCCTGAGAAACAACAGTTACATTAGAAATACCTCCAATGTTTTGTATTGCAAAATTCTTACCACGATTTTTAAACCATTTTTCGTCAGCAAAACAAACTAAAGGTGCCCCTTGACCATTTTGCGCAATATCTGCCTCTCTAAAATTTGAAATTGTCAAACATCCTGTTTCTTGCGCTATAACAGAACTTTCACCAATTTGCAATGTACTTTTTAAACTAATATTATCTATTTTTTCATCAAATGGATAATGATAAACCGTTTGACCATGACTTGAAATAAAATCAGGCTTACCATATTCTGAAATCAAAATATTAGCAGCATCTGCAAAACATTTCCCTATTACAAAATTCATCTGACAAATCTCTTTTATTGATGATTCTTGCCTGAACATTTGAAAAATCTTTGCTTTTATATGCTCTGGATATTGATAATTAATCCCTCGAATTAACTTTACAGTCTTATCTGGATATACTTCACAAAATCCAGCATCTATACTGTCACACGATGTTCCTGACATCAACGCTATTACTTTTTTAGGTTCTAATTCTTGCATAATATTTATGATATTAAAAATCAAAAAAGTTGGCAACTAAACAAAATAAAAGCTTGTACTTTTCAAATACAAGCTGATTAAAGTTTACAACTATCCTTATTAACTCTCTTCTAAAAGTCTATGCCTTTACTCCCGAAATAAACTAGATATACATAACATATTAATTAAAATGTAAACTAAAAATATCCCTAATCATACAGTCTCTACTTACTATCCTGTACCTCAATAATCTTTTCCCTTTTTTGGACTACTACACCATCACCTCTATTTCTATCCGTCCAACTAATTCTTTTATGTCTACGCTACCTATCCCGTAGCTATCCTTCCTCTAATCCGGTAGCCTAATTTTTAATTCGGCTTTCTCTATGAAATCTACTTTAGCCTTAATTAACTGAGATTACAAGTAAAAAAAAATTATAAAAATTTTACATTTGACCATGCCCCTAGGTTTTATAAGAAAAAATTCGTGTTATAAAATCTTAATGAAGAAAACTTAATTAAATCATGTAAAAATTTTAATAAATTTTATTTGACAATAAAGAATTACTAATAAAATAATCAAGCATGCTATGTAACAAGTAGAAATCATAACATGATTATGATAAACTTAAATTTAGGAGTGTTGAATAGTCTTATGAAAGAATTTTTAAAGACAAATACTATTACTTACAATCTTATGTCTTTTACAGCGTTCAAATCAATTCTTGTTTTTTCTTTATTATCAGAAGGTCCAAAATCTTATAAAGAAATTCAAGAATATTTTAAAAATCACGAATACTTAAAAGAAACAATTTCTGTTGACTCAATTAGAATTTATCTAAATTCTTTGAAAGAAGTAGGATGCGAAATTAACAAGAAAACAAAAAATGGCGTTACTAAATATTCTATTGATTCACACCCATTTCAGTTTACTTTCACTCAAGAACAAATCACTAGTATAATTAAAGTTTACCGAGCTATTTCCCAAAATATCGACGTAACAGATTTAATCTCACTTCAACACTTTTTCAAAAAAATATCTGTACACATAAATGACGAAAAGTTGATAAGTACACTTGAAAATATTTCACCACTAAAAAATATAAACCCCAAAATGGTCTCTGAGTTGATTAAACATACAGAGAACAACAATGAAATAACCATCAAATACAATTCACAAACTTCAGGTAAAAAACTGATAACTATATTAACCGATAAAATGAAAGTAACAAATGGTAAACTATATATTTCTGGAATTAACTCAGAATATGAAAATTATGCAAGCTTTTTAGTCAGCAACATAGAAAAAATTGTAAGTGTAAATCTTGAACATAAAACACTTAAAACACCAGAAATCACTGTAGGTTATAGATACATTAAAGATGATAATGAAACTCTAGACTTATTAGATACTGAAAAAATAATTAGCTCTGAAGGAAATACATATATAATAGAAATCACATCAAAAAGCAAATTTGAAATTACTCAAAGAATAATGTCTCATGCATCAAAGTGTAAAGTACTATATCCTCAAAGTTTTCAGACATATATAATCTACACATTAAGAAAAATGAAAGAAGGTTACATTGAAACAATCTAAAAAACTAAATGAAGGTTGTATCAAAGTTTTCAACCTTCTAAAATTACTATACAATG
>JAZLBN010000021.1:0-15192 GCA_045613725.1 Candidatus Gastranaerophilaceae bacterium | reverse complement strand
TGACTTCTAAGTAATATTATAAACCTTAAAGTAAGATGTTAGGGTTTTGAAAAAGACATACTTAAACATCTCAGTGCGGCAAAGTTCATCACCTTTGTCGCTTTTTTTTGTTAAAATAAAAGGCGGTAAATATAATTACCGCCGATTAACCAGATTTACACTATGTAAGTGTTCAGAAAGGATCTGTTTTCTGTCCTATTCTCCTAAATTCAATTGAGAGAATTGAACTATTTTATTTTTTCCGCGTTTTTTTGCATTGTATAATGCGTGTTCTGCGTATCTAATTATTGTATTAGCATCTTCTTCTGCATCAGGAATACAAGGGAATGTTGAAATACCTCCTGATATTGTGATAGGATGTCTTTCTTCTTCTCCTGCAGGTATAAATTCCATTTTTTCAATATCCTTACGGAATCTTTCTGCAAATAAAAATGCGTTGTCTTCAGATGTATTTGGTAGAACTACTATAAATTCTTCGTCGCCGTATCTTGTTAAAATATCTTCTTTTCTTATTAGTTGTTTTAATTTATCGGCAATAGAACGTAGTAAAACATCTCCCCATTCGTAACCGTAAATATCGTTTACAACTTTGAAAAAGTCTAAGTCAAATAACAATACTGATAATGCGTTTCCGTATCTTTTTGAACGAGAAATTTCTTGATCCATACGTTCAAGTAAGTATTTTCTATTGTGTAATCCTGTTAATTCATCTGTTGTAGACAATGTTTTTAATTTGTCTCTTAACTCTTTAATTTTTAACATATTTTTCACCCTGATAACTAATTCTTGGTTATCTACAGGGGTTTTGATGTAATCAAATGCTACAGCTCTCACTGTTGCGCCTTTGAATGTTTCTCCGATAAATAAAATCGGGAATTTAAATTTTGTTACCATTAACACATCTTTTACATCAGGAACACTTTCCACAATGATTACACCAGGGTTAAGTGTTTCATAATCTTTTAAATTTGATGCGTTTTCTAATCTTACATTAACATCTTCGATTGATGATAAAACATCAGCGATTGTTGAAGAGTTCTTATCTGTATAAATTACTATATTTTTCATAACCTATCCTTTCTCCTACAAAGTAACATATTGTTTCTGTTGTGGCAAAATCGTTACGTTTTTTAATATTTAAATCAACTAAAAAGATGGCGGATTTTCTAAGGGTTAATGTTAAAATGAAATAAAATAAAGGATGACTTTATGAATTTTGTTTTAGATAAAACTAAAGATAAAGAGTATTTTAAGCAAGATTTCTCTGAGATGGGAAAACTTTTGATTCGTATAAGAGAGTCTTTTGTTTCGGGAGCTCAAGTTAATACTGCAGATTTGGAGCTGGATAAATTTATTAATTTTGACAGAGATTTGACGTATGTTTACATTACATTGTTTCAGGCTAAACAAACTCCGATTAGGTGGGGGGCTTGTAGATCAACTTTTGATGAAACTTTAGCTCGTGTAATTTCGCAAATAAAAAGCAATAAAACATATTCTCTTTTTGATGTTAAGGATTCTGCCAAATGTAGGATTATGTTGGAATATGTTACAGATCAAGTGGCGACAAGGTTAGAAAATATTAATTTAGATTCATTTACTGATGAGCGCTTTGAACCTGGTATAACAGGGCTTAAATTAAATTATGAGGGTAAGAATTATATATATATGCCAACTGATGCTTGGGTTAATAGTCAAATGGACTTAAAATCAGCATTAAATTCGGTTATTAGAAAAACCTCAATAAAAAATATAACTAATAAAATTTCTGAAAGAATTTCTATTTTAAGAAAATCCGATTACCAATGCTATTTGATAAAAAGCAGAGCTTTTATTTCTTATAATGATGAGATCTTACCTTTATATAGAGGTAATGTATTGAAAGAATATTCTCCGGAATTGATTAAAGATATTGCTCTACATGGTGCTGATTGGATTGTAAAACATCAAAAGGCAGATGGTAGATATTTGTATTATTATGATGCAAAAGAAGATAACTATATCGATCATGAGCACCCAAAACGCTCGCCTAAAGATTTGTACTATAACGATCTTCGTCATTGTGGTGGAATCATTACTTTAATTCGGGCTTATCAATTAACAAAAAAACAAATGTATTTAAAATCTGCTAAAAAAGGTATTGATTTTATTACCAAAATTACCGAAGAACATAAAGTGAATGGGGAAACCGCTGCTTATGTCTTTTATAATAAGAAAGCTAAGTTAGGCGGCACTGGAATGATTCTTATTGCAATGATGCGTTATCGTATGGAATCAGGTGATAAGTCTTATGTTGAATATATCAAAAAATATGTTAGACATTTGTTGTCTAGGATAGATTCAAGCGGTGAAATGTATGGTTACTATATTCATCCTTCTTATAATAAAGGTGAACCATTGCTAAATTTATCCGAAAAAGAAAGACGCGAAACATTCTCTTTCTATTACCCAGGGGAAGCTTTATTAGGGTTAGCGTTGTTTGCAAATCATTTTAATGATGATGATGAATTAAAAGAAAAGGTTTTAGAAAAGAGTGCTATCGCTCTTGATTGGATTGTTAACAAAAGACCGAAAATCTATGCAGATTTATTTACGGAATTACCTTCAGATGCTTGGTTGATGCAGGCTATTGAAGAATGGATATCTATGTCAAAGTTTCAACAAGATGACTATATTGATTTTGTATTGAATGATGCAAATGTGATGATAAATAAGATGTATGTAGAAGAGAATTCTCCGTATTTAGATTATAATGGTGGTTTTTATTACAATTACGGCGATCATTTTTATGCGGATGGTTCACGTTCAGAAGGTTTAATAGCGGCTTATTATTTGGCTAGAAAATTGGGTTATGGTTCTGCTGCAAATAGATTTTTAGAGGCTTGTAGGGAAAATGCAGGATCTCAACTAGTATTAGCAAATGATGGTCAAAATGTTTATGCTCATAAAAATCCTAAAAAATCAGCAGGAGCTATAAGGTTTAAAGCTACAAGACAATGGGTAAGAGTTGATTCAATTCAGCACGTTGCTTGTTTTTATTTTAGATTGTATTTTGCGGAAATAAGTAAAGTTTAAATTGTTCAAGATTTTTGTTACAAATTTGTAACAATATGCTAAAGTTACTAAAGTTTTTGAGAAAAAGTGCCGTAAACATGTGTACGATACGAAAATTATGAAAGGACAGTTTTAGCATTATGGGCATGGCAGCTTCACAAGCTAGATTATTAAGTATTACTGCACGTTTATCTAATAACGAGATGGAACAGCAGTCATTGGCTTATTCTAAGCAACGTCTTGCGGATAACTCTGAGCAAATAAATGATGCTTACTTGGATGCGCTTGCTAAAACTAAATATCAAGTTTTAACTGGTTATAATGGTTCAGAAGCAAACTATGCTGATATAACTTATAATCAATTAACTGGTTTAAATACTGTTGCTGCAGGTAAACAATATCTTGTAAAAGATAATACTGGTAAAGTTCTAGTATCATCAGCGATTGCTAGTGCATACCAAAAGCATAATGGTGATTTTAATAGATTTTTAAAAGAAATGGGTTATACTCAAGCAGATATCAATGTTACAAATCATGATAGTGCAAAAGATGCGATTCATAATGCTTGGGATAGATATTTAGCATCAGTTGGTAAAAGTCTTGATAATTATACTGATGGGCAACATATTCTAGATTTTGATTATACATCATTTAGTAACGATTCATTTGATGGATATGTAACATATGACACAGCATATGCTACATTAAATGCAGACGAAGATGCTCAGTATTTGTACAAAGATAGTAATGGTTATTACAGGCAAAGATATGCTCTTCAAGCTCGTGATGTTGAAAACGAAGATGGTTCAACTCGTATTGCAGTTTGTTATCAAACAGATGAGCAAAAAGGTACAGATGAGTATAACGAAGTTGAAAATGTTCAATACAATACTGAAACAGCTGAATTTACTTATGTAAATTTAGATGGTGAAACAGTTACTACAAAAGCTCTATATGCAGATCCTGATGATGAATTAATAAGTGAAAGTCCTAAAAATTATTTGGATTACAATGGAGTTTCTGAAGGTGGAGTTCAGTATGAGCTTTACAAACAAGAAATGGCTTTAAACTTTGAAGGTACAACAACTGCTCAACGTGAATTATATGATTATGCAACAGCATTGACAGAAGCTTATTATAACAATTCAGTATCAGCAACAACTCAAAATTATTCATATGATGCAGAGGCTGTAAATTATTATAAAAATATTTTCAATGAAATGAGAACAAAAGGTTATACAACAACTCAAGATGAAACTAAATTAAAAGAATCTGATTGGTTTGTAAAACAATTAAAAGCTGGTAAATTACAACTAGCATACTATTCTTCAGTAGAAAAATCTTTCGTTGGTACAACTTTAGATTCAGATGAATCAATTGCAGAAAAAGAAGATTCAGCAGCTATGGTTATTGCTGAACAAGTTTATCAAAATGCTATGGATAAGATAGAAAGTCAAGATAAACAATTTGACTTGCAATTGAATAAATTGGAATCTGAACATAATGCATTATCTACTGAATATGATGCAGTAAAAGGAATTATTAAAAAGAACGTTGAAAAATCTTTCAATGTATTTAATGCGTAAATAACACTATAATTATATCCCTACAATTAATTTTCGTAACTTTTCCCTGCCACTTGAAATATAAGTGGTATTTTTTTGCCTGAATCTATTGATTCAGGCAAAGTGTTATTTCCATAAATTTTCGTTTTTTTGAGGTTGTTGAGTTGGTTTGAAAAACATATTTTGAGAATGTAGTCCTTGGAATGGAGGTCTAGCTTTGTGATGTTGTTCAAATCTGGCACGACCTTCAGCCTTCATTGTGTCAAGTTCGGCTTTTTGTTTTTTATTTAATATTTTTTCAAACTCTTGAGAGTTTTTCTTTCTTATTTCGTGAGCTTGTTTTTCTAAGTTTTGGATTTCAATAGTAATTTCGTTAATTTTTTCTTTTTGTGCTTTTTCTGCAATTCTTGAAAGTTTAACCATTTCAAGTTCTTGTTTTTTTAGTTCGATTTGCATCATTATGGGTTTCATTTCTTCGCGCCCTTGTTGATGAATTATTTTCGCTTTTTCTTTTTGTTTTTCGGTTAAATTTAATCTCTGTTCAAATTGTTTTTTCATCTCGTCTTTTGAGTGATGTCGATGTGCAGGAGCTTCAATTTGTTGTGTTGGCGTTTTATTTTCTGTTGCTACGGTTTGAGCAATTGCACTATTTCCGCTCAAGCTTAGTATTGATATTAATAATAATAGAGAAAATTGTTTTTTCATTTTTTTACCCTCTTTATAATAAGTCACTTAGTTTTTCTGCTAATTCTTTTTTAGCGTTAAATAATCTTGATTTTATTGTCCCAATAGGACACTTTAATTTGTTTGCTGTCTCTTCGTATGTGTAACCATTGATTTCGCACATTATAATTACTTCTCTGAATTTTGGTTTTAATTGATTTATTGCGTCAATAATTTTCTTTTGTCTTTCTTTTTTTGCAAAAGTATCATCTGGCATATTTTTTTTATCTTTAATGCTGGAAATAACAAAATCTTCTGATGTTGAAGATTGAAAAACTTTGCGATAAGACGATTTCAGATAATCCAAAGATGTATTTTTAGCAATTGTAGAAATCCAACTTTTTACTGAGCCTTTCTCTTGATATTTTTCAGCATTTTTCCATATTTTTACATACACCTCTTGTTCCAAATCTTCATTCTCTTCCTTGGTAATAAGACGTATAATGTTTTTTATATTTTGTTTGTTTGCTTCGATTACTTTGTTAAAATCCATCTATTTCTTCTACTATTCTATGTAAATAAGCCCATAAGAATCTACAGGTAAGCCCAAATCTTCTGCACTTAATGTAGATCCATATTTTAATGTATCAGAGATATCTGTGTTGAAATTTATGATTCCTAGTGTTGTACTACTAACCATAAGCATAAAAAGAGCACAAGCAACTTTTACTTTTGCAATATTCCTTCTTTTTTCTCTGAAATAAGGTTTTACTTCTTTTATTAATTCCGAAACTCGTAACATTTTTTCGTGTTCAATTCTGCAATCTTCGCATTCGAGAAGATGTTGTTGTAGTTCTTCTTCACTTCTAAATGTATATATTGATTCGTATTTTGTACATTTTTCTTTCATTTTTGTAACCTCTGTACTTATATAACGATTGTAAAATAAAAAAGTTCATTTTTCTACGTTTTAATTTAAAGTAAAAATATGTTTCAATTTCTTGCATAAACTTTTTTTTGATAGTAGAATAGAGTTATCGAGGGGAGAATTATGGAATTTTTAAGACAACATAGAAAAGTAATTATTGTTATAATTTCTTTAAGTTTCTTAGCTTGGACTTTAGGAATGATGTTATTACCGTTATTTTTAAAATAAAAACAATGAAAAAGTATGTATTAAAAAATCTTTTAATTTGCTGGATTTTAACAGGGGTTATGGTTTTAGGTTTGACGCCTGTTATAGCTGCGTCTAAAGATCCTTCTTTGGCTCAAAAGTTAAAGCAGACAAATACAAAAAGAGATTATTACAGAGAAAAGAAAAATCAAACAGATTTAAAATTAAAAAAAGAACGTAATAAATTGAATTCAAATCAACAGAAATTAGAAAGTGCTCAAGTAAAGCTTAGAACTTCGACTCAGAGATATAATTCTTTGGTGTCGAATTTGAGTTCTATGGAACGACAATTAAATGCTGCGGTTTTAGAGTTTAAGTCAATTGATAGCGAGATGAAGTCTCGTATAAGTCAAGTGTATAAGCATCAGCGTCGTGGAATGTTTGAGTTGATACTATCTGCAAATGATGTAAATACGTTAATGGATATGTTTTATTTTGAAAAAATTGTTATCCAAAACGATTATAAAAGAATGCAATCGGTAAAAGCAAAAGCTGATGAAATTGTTGCATTGAAAGCTCAAGTAGAAAAACAAAAACGCTATGTTGAAGCATCCATTAGAGATATAAAAACACAAAGGGCTACAATACAAGGTTCAATTGCAGAAAATAAAAGTATGATTCAGCGCTTACAAAAAGATAAAGCGTATTATGAACGTACAGAAAAAGAATTGGCAAGGCAGTCCGAAAGTATTCAAAATATGATTGCAGGGGTTACTAAAAAATCTGGACCATCTAGTGTTAAAGTTTCTTCTACTGGTTTTATATATCCAATATCTGGTAGAATATCTTCACCGTTTGGATGGAGAACTCACCCAATTTTCAAAAGTAGAATTTTCCATTCTGGTATTGATATTGCTGGTCCAAATGGTGGTGCAATCAAAGCCTCTAATGATGGTAAGGTTATTTTCTCCGGTTGGTATGGTGGATATGGTAAAGTTGTAATACTTGACCATGGTGTTATTAATGGACAACCTATCACTACGTTATATGCTCACATGTCAGCTATTAATGTTAGTAACGGTCAGGTTGTAAAAAAAGGACAAACAATAGGGAGAGAAGGTTCTACAGGGTATAGTACTGGTCCTCATTGTCATTTTGAGGTTCGTGTTAACGGTAAACCGACAAATCCGTTAAATTATATAAAATAAAAGAGGAATAATACGTTGAAAAGATTCTTATTTATAATTCTGGTAGGTTTAGCATTTACAAACTCAACATATGCGGTTGATGTAGATAATACCGTAGATTACGGGAATGTTGATACATATTTAGAAGATCAAAAGTTTTTTGAATCGCCTAATAGTTTGATGATGCCGGAAATTCAGGGACCTGAATACGAATATAATGATTATGCAATTGATCGTGTTGGGGGAACTGGTAATTACAAACCTATAGATCCTGATAATATGCCCTTGTTCAAACAATTACGTCTAAATGTTTCAAACAAATTTGCAAAAATTGCTGAAAATAGAGAATCTGAAGATTATGAAAGTTGTGCACATAAGTTATTTAAGAAAATTCAATTTTGGAAGAAAAATAACTCCTCAAATATTTCGGATTCAGAAATGTTAATATTATCTGAGCAAGGTTCTATTGCTGAATCTATTCAAAATGTAACTAATGTAGAAGTGAAACCTGAAGACGATGTAATTGCATTGGAATCAGGAATATCTGAGCATGTTACGGAGAAAGAATTACAATTAGATGCTGATTCAATTACTTATGATGAAGAATCAGGTGAAATGGTTGCACATGGTCGTCCAATGCTACTTTTACCACAACAATGTGTTAGAGTTTTTTCTAATGAAATGTTATACAATCAGGATGCAAATATATTAAAAGCTGTTGGTGACGTTGTTGTGCTAAAAGATTCATTACCTACAAAAGCAGATTATGCTGAGGTGGATATGAATGAAGAAACAATGTTGATGACGAATATTAAAGCTGAAACACAAACTTTTGTTATGGATGCGGATAAGGCTATTCAAAAAGATTCGAAATTGGTTTTTGAAAATGGTTATTTGTATTCGGATTTTTCTGAAGTGCATAGATTCCATTCAAGGATGGTTGGTCCGAATTTTGGAAGTATGGTTGTTGACGAAGAAGATCAGTCGTTGTTCTTTGGAGATCCTTCTGGTAATAAATTACATTTAGATATTGATGAGATATATATTGACGCAAGAAAAAATCATAATAAATATCTTGTGAAAAATATGAGGGTTAATAGAGATGGTAAACATCGTTTTACATGGCCGAAATTAACTATATTTACAGATAAACAAGGTGATAATTTCGAAGCTAATTACCCTGAATTCGGAGCTAAAAGAAAATTAGGTATGTTTGTAGGTCCTGGTTTTGTATTCGGAGGACCTAACGGGTCTGTAATCAAAGCTGTGCCATTTGTGAATTATAAAGATAGTGATTTCGGTATTGGTGGTTTATTAAAGTACCGTAACACATATAATTCGACATATTTAGGTTATGGATCAGCAGCCGATACGTTCATAATGAGAGGTCGTCAACGTCTAGATGACAATTTATTCTTGCATTATGGTGCAAATGCATACATGAACGAGTGGTTTTTAGGTTCAAGAATGCCTAAATACATGGCTGAAGTATACTATGATAAAAAATATAAAGTGGATGATTTTTTAGCAGAGGGTAAACCTTTAACCTTCCGTCACAGAGCCGGTGTAGGTTTGATGGAAGATAATGATAGAAACTATTATGGTGAAAAATTCGCTGATGGTTCTATGTCTACAACAAGATTTAGATATATGGCAGAGGTTTCTCAAACTTTGTATTCTTATAAAAATGAAGAAGAAAGATTTTATTTTAACTTAGGATTTACTTTACAAGGTTCTGCTGCTGTATATGGTACAGGCGATACTCAATTTATTGGAAGAATGGGGCCAAGAGCGCATGTTCAATATAAAAATTGGATGCAAGATATAGCATATTTTCAAACAGGTTTTGAAGATGAATCTCCAATGCCAAGATATGATGCGTATCGCTATGGTGGTTCATCTGTCTATATCTCTGAGATAGTTAGACTGAATAAATATCTTTCTGTAGGTTGGTCAGGCATGGTGACTTTAAGTGATGATTCTCCAAATGGTAAAATGTTCCAAGAAAATAGATTTATTTTTGCAATTGGTCCAGATGATTTGCGTGTAAGATTCGGGTATGACTTTGTTCGTAGAACAACATTCTTTGGTTTCGATGCGGCGTTTGATACTAAAGGTACAACTGTAACATATAAGAAAATGGAAATTAAAAATCCTGAGCGTTTAAGTAAAAATAAATCACGTGATGAGCGTAAATTGGCATTTTCACCGGCGCAGAAAGCATCAGAACAAAATGTTTCTATTAAAAAATTAGGTAAAGTTGCTAAAGAAGAAGAGGTTACAATTTTAGAGTATGCTCAGGTTATTGAGATAGAAGATCCTGATAAGGAAGTTATAGATTAGTATGTTGACTCAAATAAAAGAAGATATTATTAAATATGGTTCATTGGCTGGGGTAAAAAATTATACTCCTGGTATTTCGGGCAATATTTCTGCAAGATTCGGTGATAATTTTGTTATAACTTCTTCTGGTTCTGCCAATGGTTATTTGGAAGATTGTGATTTTAGTGTAATTGATAATAATGGAAATTTTTTATCTGGTAATCCAAAGCCATCAAGTGAAAAGTTTTTACATTTGGCATTTTATAAAAAAAGAGATGATGTAAATTATATTATGCATGTACATAGTCCTTATCTAACAGCTTTCGCATCTGCTGGAGTTGCTTTGGATGAGGCTGTATCACCCGAGATTGTATATTGTTTTTCAAAAATTCCACTAGCGCAGTATGCAATTCCTGGCTCTGATGAGTTAGTGCAAAAAACATCTTTATATTTTGATAAATATGATGTGGTGCTTATGCAAAATCATGGCATAATTGTTGGTGGTTCATCAATGAAGGATGCATATTTGAAGTTAGAATTGGTTGAAGAGTATGCAAAAAGTATAATATGTGCAAAAATTCTTGGTGGTGCTAAAATATTATCAGATGAAGAAGTTGAAAAGATAAATTTATTAAAACAAAAGTAAAAGAGGAAAATAATTGTGGCAATAACATTAGAAAATAAACAGGGATTAATAGCTGGAGATGGCTCATTACCAGTAAAAATGGCTCAGTATGCTAAAGAAAATGGTTTTGAAGTTGTGTGTATATCTCTAGCTAAAGATAATGTAAGAGAATTGAAAAAATATTGCTCTAAAGTTTATTCTTGTCATCCTGGAGAAGTTAATAAGATTGAAAAAATCTTACAAGATGAGCAAATTAAACAAATAACATTTTTAGGTAAAGTTCACAAAAAAGTTCTTTTGCAATTGCATAAATTTGATAAACGAGCTATTGAATTAATAAAAGAAGCTTCAAGATTAAATGATGATCAAGTTATGTTGATGATTGTTGATGAATTATCAAAAATTGGTATTGAAGTTTTAGATCAAACAATCTTTATTAAAAATTTAATGATTCCAGCAGGTGTTTTAGGTAAACACAAGCCGACCGAAGCTCAAATGAGTGATGTGAATTATGGTTTTTGGTTAGCAAAAGAAATGGGTAAACTAGATGTTGGTCAATCTGTTGTAATTAAAGATAAAATGATTATGGCAGTTGAAGCAATCGAGGGTACTGACGTTTGCATAAAACGTGGTGCAAAACTTGCAAAAGAAGGTGCAGTTGTAGTAAAAGTTTCTAAACCAAAGCAAGATAAGCGTTTTGATATCCCTGCAATTGGTATGAGAACGTTAAGAACAATGAGTTTTAAAAAGGCTTCATTAATTGCTGTTGAAGCAAATGAAACAATCATTGTAGATCAAGAAAAAGTTGTAAAATATGCTGATGAGCATAATATTGTAATAATGGCTGTATAGATGAAAAAAATATTTATTATAACAGGTGAATATTCAGGTGATATACATGCTGCAAATGTTGTAAGACAATTGAGGGCTCTTGATTGTGATTTGCAAATTGAAGGAATTGGTGGTGTAAATCTTGAGCAAGAAGGTGTTAAACTTTTTTCTACTCAAGAGAAAATGTCAGCAATGGGTATATCAACTCAAATTTTAGTAAATCATTTTAAACTTGGTAAAGCTGTTGTTGATTATTTAAAAAATGAATATAAGCCAGATTTAGTTCTTTTAATAGATTATGGTGCATTTAATTTGTCAGTTGCAAAATTTTTACACTCTGCTGGAATCAAAATTTTCTATTATATCCCACCTCAAGTTTGGGCGAGTCGTAAATATAGAATTAAACTAATAAAAAAATATGTAGATAAAGTTTTATGTATTTTCCCATTTGAAAAACCGTTGTATTCTCAATATGGCATAGATGCCCATTATTGTGGTCATCCGTTGGTTGCACAGTTGCCAGCGGCTGCAGGACGAAGAGAGTTTTTTAGAAAGCATGGATTAGATCCGGATAAGAAGTTAGTTTCAGTTTTTCCAGGTTCGAGAGAATTTGAATTAAAAAATCTGATGGAAGTTTTTAAAGAATCTGTTAGACGTATGCAACAAAGACATCCTGATTTACAATTTTGTATCTCTCAAGCACCAAATTTATCTGATGAAATTTATCAAAAATATTTGGGTGACTGTGATATGAAAGTTATAAAAGGAGAAAATCAAGCTTTATTGAGTGTTTCAGATGCATTGATGTTGGCATCTGGTACTGTTGCTTTAGAGGCTTGTTTATATAAAACACCGATGATAATTGCGTATCGTGGACCTCAGATTTTGTATTGGATATATTTATTAATTAGATGTATTAAAAGAGTTTCATTACCTAATATTATTGCAGATAAGATGATTGTCCCTGAAATTATACAAAACAATGTTACACCTGCGAATATAACTTATGAGTTAGAAGAGTTATTGTATAATCAGGTGAAACGAGAACAGAATATAAATGAGCTTGCTCAAGTAAAAGGGATGTTATCAAGTAAAAATTCGGCTCTTGAGGTTGCAAAGATTATTGATATTGAGTTGTTTTCGTAACATAACTTTAAATCCGATGAAATTAATAGCAATTTTATTTTTAGCTCATATTTTAAATATATGTAGGCTAGTGATTTTATGATTAATTCAATTCCAAAAATTGAATCTAAAGAACTAAATAAATTCGGACAATTTACCGCAAGGCAATTACCGAGTGATTATTGGTTGCCTACACAAGATACTGTGGAGATATCTAAATCCCAACAAGAAGTTGATGTTGATAAAAAGAATAAAGAAGAGAGTATCACAGCCTCAAAAATTATTATATCTCCAGACGAAGCAAGAAAAACCAAGAATGTTAAGGTAATAGGGTTATCTATTGCGGCTGCTACAGTTTTGACTGCAGCGAGTTTGTTTTTCTTATTAAAAGGTGGAACTAAAAATTTAACTAAAAATTTTGAAAAATTAAGAGATTACTTTGAGCGTCAGCTTTTAACTTCAAAATTGAATAATGGTGATGAGATGTCATTTACCAATAAGGTTTATGTATATTTAATAAAATCATTAGATTCTGTAGTAAAAAAGACCGAATCTGTTAATAATTTTACTACATTAAAGGATATGGTGTTTAAAAAGCTCATGGGGCTTAATAAATATCTAAGAAGAGGGCATGATAAAATCACTCGTATATTTGAAAAAATCGGAAGACATTCTGTCAATGATTCGTATAAATCGACATTTGGTAGATTGCAAGAAACAAAATTATTACAAGAAGGAATCGCGAATAAGATAATGAAAGGTGATTCTTTTGATATTGTTGAAATTAATGGAGTTAAGAAAACAAAAGCTCAATGGCTAGCTGAAATCGATGCGATGAATAATGAGATGAGATCTTTATTTGATGATACATTTTCTCAAAAAGCTTTGCACTCTAGATATATAAAATTTAAACGTGCTGCTGAAGATTTGAAAAAAGCGTTTGCATCTTTGAAAGTATTCTTCTCTAAAGACTTCTTTTTACAATTTATGGCTGAATCAAAAATTGTTAAAGAGAAAGAATCTATACAAAAAGTTGTTCATAATACAAGGAAACAATTATCATATTCTGTTGCAGATTTAGTTCAAGATACCAATGATTTAATTATTAAAATGACAGGTTCTATAAGTTTTAAAGATGCAGAACGCATTAGGCAGCTAAGAATGATAAAAACAGATATTCGTAGCTTCGTAACAACAGCAAATCAAGATCCAGCTCTGAAATCTAAAATCATTCATGATATAACTGCATTTTCTGAAGATTTGAAGAAAGCAATTTCAGCTAAAACAATTGATGAATCTGTCGGTAAAGAACTACTTGAAAATGTAACTGAATTAAATGAGGTATTTGCAAATTACAAACAAGGTAAAGTTGAGCAAATACTGGATATTTATAAAGCAATATTACCTAAAGATGATTATGATAAAATTTCAAAATCGTATAAATCTGGAATAAAATCACTAAATAAGTCTATACGTTTGGAAACTGAAGAGTTTGTAAGTAAGTTGAGAGATTTAACTTTAGGCTCTGCGCCTACTGATATTTTGACGATGTCTGGAGCATTGGGCATTCTTGGATACCAGTTAGGTAAATCTGAAGATAGGGATGAAAGGATTTCTATTGCCCTTAAATATGGAATTCCAGCTCTAATTGGTTCTGTTGGTATTACATTATACTGTAACGCAAAATTATTTGCGGGAACTAAATCATTAATTATTGGTAACGTATCAGCTTTAATTTTAAATAGGATAGGAGAATGGGCTGATAATAAATTAAAGGATTATCGAGCAAAGCAAAAACAATTAGCGCAACAAGCTGTTGTGGCAAATGCTATATAATAAATTTAAATATCCTACAAAGATAGTATAGCGTAATTTTTACTTTCTGCTAAAATCTCATCAGAGGGGAGAATTATGACCACATTAACTATTAGAGAAAAATTAGAGCAAAGAGAGTTTAATTTTTTGAGTGAATATGCTACAAAATCAGCAAATTCAAAAGGTAGAAAAGTTCAGGAAGAACAATCTGATTTAAGAACTGATTTTCAAAGAGATAGGGATAGGATCTTGCATTCAAAAGCTTTCAGAAGATTAAAACATAAAACTCAAGTGTTTTTATCACCATTTGATGATCATTTTAGAACAAGACTCACACATACTCTTGAAGTTTCTCAAATTGCTAGAACCATAGCAAGGGCATTAGATTTAAATGAAGATTTAACAGAAGCGATAGCTTTAGGGCATGATTTAGGGCATACTCCTTTTGGGCATTGTGGTGAAGGAGTATTGAATGAAGTCGTTAATGGTGGATTTAATCATAATATACAAAGTGTTCGAGTAGTAGAAATTCTGGAAAATCTTAATTTATGTCGTGAAACAGTAGAAGGTATTATGACTCACTCTTGGGGGTATAATCCAACAACTCCAGAAGGTAAAGTTGTTCAATTAGCAGATAAAATTGCTTATATAAATCACGATATTGAAGATTCTATAAGAGCAGGCGTAATTTCTGAAAATGATTTGCCAAAGGATTGTATCGATTATTTTAGTTCAATTCAAAGTAAGAGATTAAACAAAATGATTACTGAGATTATAAATAATTCTATTGGTAAATCTGAGATTGCGATGAGTGAAGAAGGTTGGGGTTATACTACTAAATTACGAACTTGGATGTTTGAAAATGTTTATAATGATGAATCAATGGCTAAA
>JAZLBN010000020.1:0-36429 GCA_045613725.1 Candidatus Gastranaerophilaceae bacterium | reverse complement strand
GATTTGCCTTGTATGGATAACGATGATTACAGAAGAGGAAAGCTTACTAATCATAAAGTGTTTGGTGAGGCTATTGCAGTATTAGCTGGAGATGCTTTATTGACTTTTGCTCCTAATATTATTACAAAACATTCTGAAAATCTTTCATCTTCTACTTTGATTCGAGTATTAAATGAGTATTTTCATTTTGCTGGCGCTTTTGGTGTTATTGCAGGTCAGGTTGTAGATATCGAATCTGAAAATAATAATTATGATGGTTTGAACAAAGAAGAAATATTAAATTATTTGCATTTGCACAAAACTTCTGATTTGTTTCAATTAGCAATGAGATCTGGTGCAATTATTGCTGGTGCAGATGATGATAAAATTTCTGCAATTACTGAGTTTGCGAAGACTTTTGGTTTAGCGTTTCAGATTGCAGATGATATATTAGATGAAGTTTCAACCTTTGAGCAAATGGGTAAAACTTTGGGTAAAGATAAAGCTGATGGAAAGTTAACATACGTTTCGTTATATGGTGTGGATGAATCTAAATGTAAACTTTCTTGCTTATTTGCAAAATGCTATGATATAATGAAACAACAAAATATTGAATCTGATATTTTTAAGGATATGATTGAAAAAATTAGTAAGAGAGTAGGTATTTAGCATGTTAGAACTTTTTAGGAGTACAGTTGAAAATAATGGATATGAAGTAATCTTATGTGGTGTTGCTTCAGCCTTTTTTGCACAAGTTATAAAGTTTATTTTGTTTACAATAAAAACAAGAAGAATTAATTTCAAAATATTTTCAACAACAGGTGGTATGCCAAGTTCTCATTCTGCAGGAGTAATGGGTTTATCAACTATGGTTGGTATTTTGCAAGGTTTTGATTCTTATTTGTTTGCAGTGTCATTAGGTTTTTCTCTTATTATTATGTATGATGCTGCAGGGTTAAGAAGAGCTGCCGGAAAAACTGCGGCTTGTTTGAATAAAATGATGGATGATTTTTATCATCACGATATGCAAGCTGCTGGTGGAAAATTAAAAGAATTATTAGGACATACTCCGTTAGAAGTTTTTGTTGGTGCAATCTTTGGGATTTGTTTCGCATATTTATTCCACTGGTTTGTTCTTGGTTAAAAATATTTAAAAAGGCGGGATTTAATCCCCCCTTTTTTGGTTTGTTGGTTTTAAAAACTTTATAATATATTGAAAAATCTTCAAAGCTTTTGTAGAATTATTTTTGTAATAGGGAGTTTCTATGGCAGAAGTACAAAAACGTATATTAATAGTTGATGATGACGATGAAATAAGAGAGCTTCTTGAATTTGATATTGCAAGTAGTGGTTATTTTGTTGATACAGCAAAAGATGGGTTAGAGGGGTTAAATAAAGCCTTAAATAATACATACGATTTAGTATTGTTAGATGTTATGATGCCAAAAATGAATGGTTTTGATGTTTGTAAAAATATCAGACACGCAAAACTGTCAGTTCCAATCTTGATGCTTACTGCAAAAGGTACTATTGACGATAAAACAATTGGTTTTGATTGCGGCGCTGATGATTATTTGGTAAAGCCATTTGATATTCAAGAGGTTTTATTAAGGATTCGTGTTTTGTTACGTCGAAATGAAGTTATTATAGAAGACTCTCCGTTATCAAATGAGATTCTAAAATGTGGCGATGTTGAGATTTATCCAGAATCTTTGGAAGCTGTGATTGTAAATAGACGAGTGAAATTAACTCCAACTGAATTTGAAATATTATATTGTTTGCTTCAGCATTTTAATCATCCTGTTACTTTGGCAACTTTATTGGATGAAGTTTGGGGTTATGACAGCAATGAAGATGTAAGAATGTTAAGGGTGCATGTTGGAGGTTTAAGAAATAAAATTGAGCAAAATGTGAAATCTCCAAAATACCTTCATACTGTTACTAATGTAGGGTATAAATTAACACCATTTGCACAAGAGTAATTATGAAAAGATTTAGTTATGAATTAAAAAGGTTAAAAATTATTGAGCAAATTGCAATTGTTTTTTTTATTGCAGTTGTTATTCCCATATCTATTAGTGGATTTATTATCAATAATGTTAACCAACATTCAGTTCGTCATCAATTGAGAGAGTCAGCAATGCTTGTTGCGAGTATGGTTTCTGATGAAGTTGATTTTTTTCTTAAAACTAATGAAACAACATTAGCTCAAATGGCAGATACTTTAGAATATTTGCCTTCAAGGTCTTTGAAGCAAAAATTTATAAATGATGCTGCTAAACGATATCCAAATTGTGAGGATATTATTCTTGTAAAAAATCCTCAAGAATTAGAAAAAGTTGTTGAAAAAGCTCATTCAAATGAAAGCCCGATTTTATCGACTCAGATGAAAGATGGTTCATTTCTTGTGATTATTTTCAACTCAAATGATTGGGATTATAATTTGTTTAAATCTTTAGAAAAAGATAATAGACAAGTTTATATTCTAGATGATAGTAAAAGGTTGATAGCATCGCATAATTTTACTCAGGATGCGTTTAACGATACATTAGAAATGTTACCTGAGGATAAAGAGGAAAATGTGCCAATAATATTTGGCGAGGAAAAGAATAGACCTTTTGCCTATTTGCATAGGACAAATCCAAATTTGACCATTATTGTTAGTACTACTGAAAATATTACAAAGCAAGCAATTATTGATGGTAGGGTAAAAATCATTATTGCTGTATTATCTGCAATTTTGGCGATGATGGTTTTAATGGGCTTTTATATTTATTATTTGTATATAAATATAAGACAGCTATTTAAAGGTATTATTGCATTATCTAAAGGTAATTATCAACGACAAATCAGATTGTTATCTACGACGTTTACCCCATATGAGATTGTTTTCTTGGCTAATGAATTTAATCATATGGCATCAGAAATTCATAAATCATATCTTGAATTGAAGCGTAAAAATGCTGAATTAAAAAAACTGAACGAATTTAGGTCAAATTTATTAGATACAGTATCTCACGAATTGCGTACACCATTAACAAGTATTCAAGGTTATACCTCAAGATTGATGCGTCAAGATATTGTTATTGATGAGGAAACCAAACAAAAATCCTTAAGGGTTATAAAGGAGCAATCAGAAAGATTGAAACGTCTAATTGAGGACTTGTTAACAATTCCAGATATTGAAGGTTTAAGATTGCAAACTAACAATGAGAATATTTGGTTGGGAGAAGTTTTTGAGCAGGCAGAATTGTTGTTAAGGAAGCATGACGGGCATGATATTATCGTAAATATTTCTGATGATTTTCCGCAAGTTGTCGCCGATAAAGGTCGTTTAGAACAGGTTGTTGTGAATTTATATGAAAATGCCATTAAATATTCATATCCAGAGACTCCAATTTATGTTGATGTAGTTCAAGATGGTAAGAAGGCAGTTATTGAATTTAAAAATAAATGTGATGTTATTCCATTGAAAAAATTAAAATCTTTATTTGATAAATTTGTACGTTTAGATGATGAAATGACTAGAACTACACGTGGTTCAGGTTTAGGTTTATTTATTGTTAAAGGGTTGATTGAAGCTATGGATGGCTCTGTTGTATTGTCTTCTGATGAAGAGTTTGGTTTTAGAGCAAAGGTTACTCTTAATATTGTGAAGGATGAATAATTATGGAATTTATGAAGCTTGCAATATGTGAGGCTAAAAAAGCTAATGAGGATATTCCTGTTGGTGCGATTATTGTTAAAGATGGGCAAGTGCTAGCTTCAGCTTTTAATACCAGAGAAAGAGATAATGATGTAACGTCACATGCTGAAATCCTTGCGATAAGAAAAGCTGAACAAATTTTGGGTAATTGGCGTTTAGATGATTGTCAAATGTATGTGACGTTGGAGCCTTGTCCAATGTGTGGGTGGGCGATATTGCAATCTAGAATCAAGACATTATATTTTGGCAGTTATGATTTAAATTATGGTGCGTTTTCTTCAAAAATTGATTTGCGAACTGTTTCAAATTCAAAAATAGAAGTTTATGGTGGGATTATGGAAGCTGAATGCAATGAGATATTAAGAGAGTTTTTTTACAAATTAAGAACATAATTATGTTATAAGTGATCTAAATTATAATTATTTAATTAAAAAAATAAACTATTCCACATTTCTTTGATCGCAAAGAAACGTGGAGCAAAGAAACTCTCGACCTGAGCTACGTTCACTAATAAAATGTAATGCTCAACCCAAAACGAGTAAACTCGCTTATGTAATTCTGAACTTGATTTAGAATCTATCAATTTTAAGCGCTCAAACAGTACTCGTTTTGATATTGTTTCGCATAACATTTATAGCGTGTTTCTCTTTCTTTTCTTGGCTTCTTTCTCTTTGCATCGCAACAAAGAGAAAGAAATGAAGTGCGGGTTTAAGGGGGTGCATCCCCCCTTTTTTTATATTTTCCAAAACATATATTATTTGAATTTCATTTCTTTATAGGATGTTTTTTGAGGCGGGTATGATACTTTGAGTGTAGGTTTATTAGAGTGTGAGTATTTATAATGCATAGTGATGATTTAGAGAAAGTTGATGACCATTATTATCAGCAGATTGTAACTCAAGAGTTAGGTAGGTTTAACTGGGGAGCTTTTGGGTTTACCTGGTTTTGGGCACTTTTTAATGGTGTTACTCTTGATTTTTGGAAAGCTTTTGGTATTGCTTTGGCTTTTGGAGTTGGTGTCGGGTTTTCTATTCACAGTCCACTATCTTCCTTAGCATATCTTATTTTTTCTATTTATGTTGGATTTAAAGGAAATGAGTTTGCTTGGTTTGGGAACAATGATTGGGGTTCGATTGATAAATTTAATGATTATCAGAAAAAATGGGCAATTGCTTATTTAATATACTTTATTTTTACAGGTCCTCTTATTTATTTGTTACTAATTCCGTTTGGGTTATATGCTAATAAAGCTTTAACTAATGATATTCCTATATCAACTGCGAAAACTGCAATTGAAAGCTTAGTTAAGGCACCAGAATTTAAAGAGTTTAATGATGGTTTTGATGTTGCAAAATTCTATTCGAATAATGCAGGTGAGGAATGTAAAACCCCTACGCTTGTTGAAGGGGATACTGTTGCTTGTGATTTAGCAACGAAACATAAAATATTGTTAAAGTATACAAAATTAGCAGATTGTGCTTTAGATAAGTACAGCTGTAATGTCTTTGTTTCAGTTGTAAATGGTAAAAATGTGACAAAACCTGTTAAAAAAATATATTTTGATAATTTTGGTAAAACTTATGAAGTTAATCCGCCAAAAAAATAATTATTTCAGTAATTTATTCAATAATGGAGGTAAGAAATGATGAATAATTCTTATGGTATAGAAAATACTGAGCCGCAAAATGAATTATATGATGAGTTGGCCAAATTTAATTGGGGCGCATTTTTCTTAAATATCTTTTGGGCCATTCCAAATGGTGCAATAAAAGATGCGTTACCAACATTAGTTATTATGTTCATTGTTTTGTTGTTATCTCAAATTCCATTGTTAGGTTTGATATTTGTGATTATAAATATTTGCCTATCTGTGTATTTAGGTAAAAAAGGTAATGAGTGGGCTTGGTATGGCAAGAAATGGAAAAGTGTTGATGAGTTTGTTGCAACTCAAAAAACTTGGGGTGGTCTATCTCCTTTTGGGTTTATTGCATTATGTGTTATTATACCTTCTATATTATCTATTGCCGCACTGTTGTATGCTAGACCATATGCCAAGAAAGTTGTTGCTAGAGAAAGTTCAGTTATCCAAACAGCTGTATCAAGGGTTGTTCTTGCACCTGATTATAAAACTTTTCAATCAGGTAAAGATGTTACTAATTATTTAGTGGATAATAATATTTATAAACGATATTTCAATCCTGAAGATTTAAATTCTGTGCTTGCTGAAAAAGTTGGACCTTATACTCTTATCTTATCATTTGAGAAAAATGGAATATGTTCATTGGATAAGAAAAATTGTTATGTGCGTTTTTACCTAAAGAGTGGTACAAGTACACCGGTTTTAGAGAGTAAAACTTATTTTGATGATGATGGTTTAACAGAAGTTGTAGAAGTTTCTGGACGTAAAAATAGAAGATAAAGAAAAAAGGTGGTTTTAACCACCTTTTTCTTCGTCCTGTTCTTCTATCCATTTCTTTGCATCGAATTTTAAATCTGTAAGTTTCATATCTAAAGATTCAACGTATGGTTTAAATTTGACAAGTAGTTGAGTTTTTCTAAGCATAAGTTCTTGGGCAACTGTAGGTGTTTTGCAAGCAATAACCATAACTGAACCTTTTATCATTGAATAAGGTTTTGAATTCTGAGCAAATTTTTCGCCGGCAACTTTCTTCCAAAATTTACACAAATTTGCACGCGTTAAAGCTTTTCTAATTGCTGCGTGTTTTGCTAAATCTGCAATAATATCTTCTATATTTTGAAATTTTGTGTATAAAATTTTCTTCATAATTTTGGTAAGATTTGTTTTTGTGTTAGAATCAGAAAATGGTTATTGAACAGTTAAATAGTATCATAAAGAATTCAAAAAATATATTATTGGTTTCGCATATAAATCCTGATGGTGATACTTTAGGGTCAATGTGTGGATTGTATTCACTGATAAGAGATAATCTAAAGAAAAAATGTGAAATGGTAGCAGTTTCAGAAATTCCTGTTACTTATAAATTTTTACCATATGTTGAAGATGTCAAACATATCTCTCAATTAGATTTGTCTAGGGAATATGATTTAGTAATCAATGTTGATGTTGCAGCTATTGATAGATGTGTTGATGCTGAGGTTTTGTTTAATAAGGCAAAACATACTGTTAACATTGATCATCATGAAACAAATATTGCATATGCTGCGATAAATATCATTGAATCTGATGCCGCTGCTACGGGTGAGATAATTTTATCAATTGCTGAAAAATTAAACTGGCAAATATCTTTAAATACAGCAATAAATTTATATGTAGCAATAATGACAGATACGGGTTGTTTTAAGTTTTCAAATACTACTCAACGTACGATGATAAGTGCAGGCAAGCTAATATCTATTGGTGTTAATCCATCAGAACTTTATCAAAAATGTTATGAATCATCATCAAAAGATATGGTTTTGTTTCAAAGTTATTGTGTAAATAAGGCAGAATTTTTGAATGATGATAAAATTACGTATACAATAGTTTATAAGAAAGATTTAGAAAAGTTTAATAACCAAGGTGAAGATTTTACTGAGGGTTTAACTGAAAAATTACGGGCTATAAAAACAACTGAGGTTGCTTTTGTGGTAAAAGAATTAAACTCTACTACATCAAAAGTTTCAATGAGAAGTAAGGGAAAAGATATAGCTCAGGTATGTTCAGCTTTTGGTGGAGGTGGGCATAAATTGGCTGCCGGTGCTGTAATTAAGGCTACACCTAAAAAGGCTGTAAGTATGATTTTGGATGAATTGAAGAAAAAGTTATATGATTAAGAAACTATTTAGAACAAATAAATGTGCAAGAACTATAATAAAATTGATAAAGTCTATTATCAAAAATGATTTCTATGGGATGGCGGCAGAAATGGGTTTTATGCTTGTTGTTGGTATATTCCCGTTTATGTTGTTTTTGATGGCCTTATTTGGATGGATGGGTAACCGTTCATATTTGGATACAATTCTAATTTTCTTATCAAATATTATGCCAAATCAAGCTATGAACTTGTTGAAGTCAGTTTTAGCTGAAACTATGATTTTTGATCATGGTAGACTGATCGCTGTAATTGGTATTATTACGACATTGGTATTATCGACTAATGGTGTTGCTGTAATTTTGAAAGGTTTGAATAGGGCTTATAAAGTAGATGAAACTCGTAGCTTTGTTTATACCCGTGTGTTGTCGTTTTTAATGGTTTTTGTTAATATTTTGGTTTTATTTTTAACTATTAACATAATAATTTTTGGTAAAGTTATAATATTGTTTTTAGTGGCGCACTTTGGGTTATCTAAAGCTATGGCAATAACAATATTAACTTTACGTTGGCCGGTTGCGTTTTTAGCACTATATTTGATGGCATTTTTAAGTTATTATATTTTACCTGATTTACGTGGAAATGAAGCCTACAAGAGAAAAAGTGCTCTTCCTGGTACTATATTTTTTACGACATTTTGGTTGTTAGGTTCTTGGGGTTTTTCTGTTTATGTAAACAATTTAAGTACATATAACTACGTTTATGGAACGATTGGTGCGTTTTTCATCTTGATGCTTTGGTTATATTACACTTCAATTTTATTGTTAATTGGTGGTGAAATAAATTCGCAAGTGTATAATCAATTGAGTCAGCGTTCTAAGGAATTGCGTGAAGAAATTGCTAATTTACGTTCTAGACAAAAATATATAAGACAATAAAATACTCAGTTGTGATAATGCTTGTTAAGAATCATAAAAATGTGAATTTGTAAAAATTTTATGTTCTTGTTATTATGCAAGTATGAAAGATATGTTAGATAAAATTTTACAAATAGAACAGAAGTATAAAGAGTTGGGTGAAACTCTATCAGATCCTGCTGTAATTCAGGATTATAACAGGTTTAGAGATTTGTCTAAGCAAAGAAAATCGATGGAGGAAACCGTTAATTTATACTATGAATGGAAGTCAACCACTGAAGCTATAGAAGATGCAAAACAAATGCTTTTTGAAGAGAAGGATGAAGAAATGAGATCTTTCTTAAAAGCTGAGATGGAAGAAAACGAGGCAAAAATTCCTGTATTTGAAGAAAGAATGAAAGTTCTTTTATTACCTAGAGATCCAATGGATGATAAAGATATCATGTTGGAAATTAGAGGTTCTGCAGGTGGTGATGAGGCAAATATTTTTGCTGGTGATTTAATGCGTATGTATTTACGTTATGCGGATAAAATGGGTTGGCAAACTCAAATTTTGAGTAAAACAGATTGTGAAGCTGGTGGTGTGTCTGAAGTAATTATTTCAATGAAAGGTGATAGTATATATTCTCGATTGAAATATGAATCTGGTGTGCACCGAGTTCAGCGTGTGCCGGCTACAGAATCACAAGGGCGAGTTCATACATCTACAGCAACAGTTGCAGTTATGCCTGAGGTTGATGATGTTGAGGTTGAATTAAACATGAACGATATTGAAATAACAACAGCTCGTTCAGGTGGTGCAGGTGGACAAAACGTAAACAAAGTTGAAACTGCAGCACGTGTATTTCACAAACCTACGGGAATTATGATTTTCTGTACAGAAGAGCGTTCACAACTTCAAAACAAAGAAAGAGCACTTCAAATTTTGAAAGCTAAGCTTTATGATATGGAAGTTCAAAAGCAGATGAAAGAAGTTACTGACTTGAGACGTTCTCAAGTTGGGACTGGTGATAGAAGTGAACGTATCAGAACTTATAATTTTCCGCAAGGTCGTTTAACAGATCACAGATTGAACCAAAACTTAAATGTTTGGACTGTTATTGATGGTGAGTTGGATGATCTTATTAACTTGTTGGTTGAGTATGATCAAAAGTTAAAACTAGAAAAATTAGCAGAGATAGGATAAGAGGTTAGTGGTAGAAAGACGTTGTATTGCTTGTTGGCAAGTAAAAAATCGAGACGATTTAATAAAAATTACAGCAGATAGCAAGAATTCAAATGTCGTGATAAACCCAGATTCCTTAACATTTGGCAGATCTGTATATCTTTGCTATAATGAAGCTTGTATAGAGGTGGCATTTAAGAAAAATAAGTTGGTAAAACATTTGAAAAGCTCTATACCAAACGAATTGAAAGGACAATTACTAGATGAGTTACGAAACAGTTAGAATAAGTGAATTAGCGAAAGAACTTGGGCTTCAAAGTAAGGAAGTCGTTGATAAGTTTGCTCAAATGGGTATAACAGGAAAAACTCATTCAAGTACAGTCACAGTCGATCAAATTAGTCGTTTGAAAGATTTTATTGCAAATGGTGGAGTGAAATCCGCTCAAAAACCAAAAGCTTTTGTTGTTAAGAAGGCAAAACAAGAAGTTGAACCTGAGGTGAAACCGGAACCAAAACAAGAGGAAAAACCTGTTGTTGAAAAAGTTTCTAAGATAGAAAAAGTTGAACGACCTAAAGTAGAGGTTGTAAAACCGGTTAGTCGTTTAGAAATTGTAAGAAAAGCTCCTAGAAAGCCTGAAGGTGAGGATGTTAAAACTGATAGACCTTCAAAACCTTTCCAAAAAGGTGATAAAAAATTCCCACCTCGTGGTGAAAGACCAGTTGGAGATAAAAAATTTGTAAAAACAGATAAGCCTGCAAGTGAAAATAAGGATTTTGCAAATAAAAAACCTTTAGAACGTAGGATTATCCCTCAAGAAATGTACGATAATAAATCTGGTCAATCTAATTCAAAACGTCGCTCAGATGGTAAGAAAAAAGAAAAAGATTTTAATTCTAAAAAAGAAGAACAAGAAAGAATTTCGTTAGAAAAAGCTGCAGCTCAACATCATAAAAAGAAAGTGCAAAAAGTTGAGGCAGTTGAAGAAGTTAAACAAATAGTTGTAAACCAAGCAATGACAATTTCTGAGTTGTCTGATAAAATCAAGAAAACTCCTGCCGAAATTGTTAAGTTTTTAATGTTAAATGGTGTTATGGCGACTGTCAACCAACTTATTGATGTTGATGTTATTAAAAAAGTTTGCGCAGAATATGATTTAGAAGTTCTTGAAGAAGATTTAGATGCATTTATTGAACAAGAATTAGAAAAAGAAGAAAAAGCAAAAGCTTTATCAGAAGTAGATAAAAAACTGTTGAAAAAACGTGCACCAGTTATTAGTATCATGGGTCACGTTGACCATGGTAAAACTACATTGTTAGACAGTATCAGAGCGTCAAAGCATAAAATTGTTGCAACTGAGGTTGGTGGTATTACTCAATCAATAGGTGCGTATACAGTATATTTAGGTGATAATAATGATAAAAAAATTGTATTCTTAGATACTCCAGGTCACGAAGCATTTACAGAGATGCGTGCACGTGGGGCAAAAGCTACAGATATTGCAATTTTAGTTGTTGCGGCTGATGATGGTATTATGCCTCAAACTATTGAAGCTATTAACCATGCTAAAGCTGCTGAAATTCCAATTATTGTTGCTGTTAACAAAATTGATAAACCTGGCGCAAATCCAGATAAAGTTCTTCAACAATTAACTGAACATGGTTTAGTTCCTGAAGATTGGGGCGGAGATACAATTACTGTAAGAGTTTCAGCTCTTCAAGGTACAGGTATTGATGAATTGTTAGAATATATCTTACTTGTTGCAGATGTTCAGGATTTAAAAGCTAACCCTAAGGCTCAAGCTTCTGGTGTTGTAGTTGAGGCAAATTTAGATAAAGGTAAAGGTCCTGTTGCAACTTTATTAGTTCAAAATGGTACACTTCATGCTGGTAACTGTATTGTTGTAGGTACTGCTTGCGGTAGAGTTCGTGCATTATTATCAGATAGTGGTGAAAGAATTCAAAAAGCTGAACCGTCTACTCCTGTAGAGGTTTTAGGTTTGTCTGAAGTTCCACAAGCGGGTGATTATTTCGAAGTAGTTAAAAACGAAAAAGAAATGAAACAAATTATAACTGAAAGAAAAGAAAAAGAACGTGATAAGCGATTAGAAGCGATGCTTCCTGCGCATATTAGACGTGAATCTGTTGCTGGTGATGATGCAATTCCTCAATTGAATTTGATTATTAAAGCTAATACTCACGGTGCTGCTGAGGCTGTTGCTCAATCAATTGCTCAAGTTGAATCTAAAGAAATTACAACGAAAATTATTCACGTAGGTGTTGGTGATATTTCTGAGGCTGACGTAATGCTAGCTTCAGCATCAAATGCTTTAATTTTAGGCTTTACAGTAAAAGAAGATGCGAATGCATTAGCGTCTGCTGAACGTGAAGGTGTAACAATTAAGAAGTACGACATTATTTATCAATTGTTGGAAGATGTTGAAAGAACATTGTTATCGCTTCTAGAACCTGAAATTAAAGAAGTTGAACTTGGCAAAGCTGAAATTCGTCAAGTGTTTACAATTGGTAAAACAAATAGAATTGCAGGTTGTTATGTTCTTGAAGGTAAAATTGTACGTTCAAAAGATGCTGCGTTGGTTCGTAATGGAGAGGTTATCTTCCGAGGGGCAATTGATCAATTGAAACGATTCAAAGATGATGTAAAAGAAGTTGCACAAGGTTTTGAATGCGGTATTTCATTTGCTAAGTGGAATGACATTCAAGAAGGTGACATTATCGAGGTTTCAACAAAAGAAGAGGTTGAAAGAAAAAGTTTATAAAAAGTTGAGGTCGGAATAAATCTTCCGACCTTAATATTATAAAATTTTTTTATTTGCTCTATTGATAATTCTATGTTTAATATCTTCAATTGAATAAGTTAGAGTTTTTATGTTATAATTTTCTTATCAATCAAGGAGAAAACTATGTCACTACGTAACGAAAGAGTAAGAAAAGAATTAATGCGTGATATTTCTGATATTTTAAGAAAAGAAATCAGAGGTTTAGAAGGTGTGGTTTCAATTGTAGATGTTGAAGTTGCGCACGATAATTCTTATGCAAAAGTTATTTATAGCGTTTTGGGTTCAGATGAACAAATCGAACACACAAAAGACGTTATTGAAAAAAGTACTTCTAAGATTCGTTATGAAGTGGGTAGACGTATCCGTTTAAGACTTACTCCAGAATTACGTTTTGTTTATTCAAACGGATTAGAAGAAGGTGCTCGTGTAACTGAGCTTATTAACAAAATTTCTCGCGGTGAAATATAGTTCTATTAAGAGGTAAGGTATGAGCGCTGGTGAAAAAAATAATTTGCCCTTCGGTTTTTTGAATGTTTATAAACCGAAAGGGATAACATCTCATGATGTTGTTGCTCGTTTACGCCGTATTACTAAAATTAAACAAATAGGGCATACTGGAACATTAGATCCTTTTGCTACTGGTGTTTTGCCGATTTGCATTGGTAAGGCTACTCGCTTGATTGAGTATTTGGATGATGATAAAGAATATATTGCAATAGTTCAGTTTGGAAAATGTACAGATACGTATGATTTAGATGGGGTTGTTACTGAGACTTTTGAAAAAATAGTTGAAGAACATGAAGTTGTTGAGTGTTTAAAATCTTTTCAAGGCGAAATTTCTCAAATGCCTCCAGTTTATTCTGCAATAAAAGTGAATGGAAAGAAACTGTATGATTATGCCAGAGCAGGAGAGACTGTAGAAATAAAGCCAAGACAAGTTTTTATTTCTAAGATAGAATTATTATCTTTTGACAAGGATTCTCAAGTTGCTAAAATTCTTGTAGCATGTTCTAAAGGTACATACATACGCTCAATAGCGTATGATTTGGGCAAATTATTAGGAAGCGGTGCGTATTTATCTGAATTAGAAAGAACAAAAGCAGGCTCTTTTCTTGTTGAAGAATCTAGTGATTTAGAGGTTTTTATTGATAAAGATACTGTTTGTAAACATTTGCTAAATCCACTTAATGTCATGAATATTTCTCGTTGTGAGTTATCTAATACTGATGTTGAGCGAGTTTTGCATGGAATGTCTATTGCAAATAGAGGATTTAATGATTCAGATATTGTTTTTTTAGTAAAAAGTGGTAGAATATATGCTATAGGTATGGTACAAGAAGACAAAGTATTGGTCAAAAAAGTATTTGAGGTATTATGAAAAAGATTATTTTACTATTAGGAATTTTATTTGTAGCTAGTACAACTGCTCAAGCTGCTTGTGAGTACAACTGCGTAGAACCTTACAACATGAATAATAAGTTCTTTACTTTTGTTAGTGCAGTTACAGGTTACAATTCAATTGTAGAAAACAGTGTTGAATCAGCAATTACAAAAGAAGTACTAAAAATTGCATCTGCTGATGATATGAAGTTTGATTTAGACTCTCGTAGCCCAGGAGATTTAAGAAATGGTATTTTTAAAGGTTTATCTTTAAGTGCAAAAAATTTGTTAGTAAATGATATTCATTTATTAAGTTTAGATTTAAAATCATTATGTGAATTCAACTATGTTAAAAAAGTTGGTAATGACTTGGTGTTCGTTGAAGATTTCCCAATGTCATTTGCATTGTCTACTGATCAAGATTCTTTAAATAAATCATTAGAACATCCTAGATATAAACAGATCGTTGCTGATTTCAATAGAATTAGTAATTCTTATGGTTTAGGTTTCAGAGTTTCATCAACAAAGGTTGCTATCAAAGCTAATAAGTTCTACTTTATCGTTGGAGTTAACCTTCCTGGTGTAAAACGTGAACAGAAAGTTGTTTTTGAGTCAAATTTAGATGTTAAAAACGGTAAAATTGACTTATCTCAAACAAAATTAGTTTCTGGTAATTTAAGATTTGAAGCAAAAAGAATTGACTTTATCATGAATTATTTAAATCCATTAGAATATTCTGTTAAATTTTTAGACAGTCAAAATGCTAAAATCAATGTTAAAAACGTATCTATTAAAGAAAACGTATTATACGCAGACGGTTTTGCTATCGTTCCTAAAAATTAGTCAAGGATAAAGCTTTATGAGCAATAATCAGAAATTTCTTTTATTATTTATAGGGTTCTGTATGGCAGTTATTGTGGGTTTGGTTGGATTCAATGTCTTAATGCCAAAACCGGAGATAAAGCCTGATGACGTTCAAGTGATGGAACGCTCTGTTCAAGAAGATATTCCTGAAGTTGAAAGACCAATAAGTGTTGAAAGAGAAATTGTGAATGTTTATTTTATTGGTAAGAATGAACATGGCGAAGAAGTTTATAAAGCTGTAAAAAGAGAGTATAGTCAAGATGTGGATGGTTCAAAGATTAGGTTTGCAGTGACTTCGTTAGTAAATGGTCCTAAGCCAGATGAAAAACAGCGAGGTGTATATACTGAAGTCCCTGTCGATTCAAAGGTAATAAATATTACTGAATATTCTGATAAAGTCATTGTAAACCTGAACTCCGCATTTGTTACCGGTGGCGGTACTGAAAGTTTGTATAAAAGGTTGTACCAGTTGATTAAAACTGTAAAATTAAACTCTACGCTTCCTGTTTATCTATATGTAGATGGACAAAAAGCTGATGTTGTAGGTGGAGAAGGTATAATGCTTTCTCAACCATTGAGTAATTCATCATTAGATAATTAATTTTTTGAAGTATATGGAAAATATTAAAGATTTGGATTATTACTTAAATTTGAATTGGACTTTGATAGAAGGTCAGGATTTGGATTTTGATGGTAATCCTTATTTTTATATAGAGATAAAAGAAATTCCAAGTTTTACGTTTTGTGCCAAAACAATAGCAAGAGCTCGTGAAAATTATAAAAGGCAATTAAAACTAACATTACAAGTGATGTTAGAGTGTGGTGATCATATAGTTGAACCAGGGGAAGAGCAAGAAGAACCAGATTGGGAATCTTTGTGCCCGTAGTTAGGTTTAGAGTTTTTCCATAATCATATGCACTTGTTTTTGTAGGTTTTCATATGTTGAATCGTTGTTGATTATGTAATCCCAGTTTGAGATGTGGTCTAGACCGATTTCTGTTATATCATCTTCTCCAACTAATTCTCCTCGAGATGCTCGTGTTTCTCTTGAGGCTTCAACCCTAATTGTTTTAGCTCCAGCATTCTTAAATATTTCATATTCGTGTGGTACTCTTACGTCTGTTACTATAATATTACCTTCTTGTTCTAATATTTTTTTTAGCCAATAATCTGGATCTTGTGCACGTCCCCAATTTCCTAATGCAATTAAATCTGCACGATATTGAGCTTTGTTTGATTCTATTTCTTCGTAGGTGAGTCCTTTTTCTTTACCATATGTAAGCTTAATAATATCGCCCATTGCGCAACGCTTATAACAAGGTAGATTTTCCAACATGATTTTTGCAGCTGTGTCTTTACCTGAATATTGTTTGCCAGAAAATATTATAATTTTATTGACCATTGTTACCCCTTTTTGATTATTATATTGTTTGTTAGTCTAAAAATCAATAAAATTAGTTTTTATTTTATTTACTTATTTTAATATTTTGGTCAAAATATTTGCAATTATACTATGTCGATAATAAGATAGATAACGAGTGTAGTTAGTACAATATTAGGTATTATGTTATGGCTTTAAACTTTCAAGAATTAGTTTTTAATTTACAAAAATTTTGGTCTGATTATGGATGTATAATTCAGCAACCATATGATATAGAAAAAGGGGCTTCTACAATGAATCCTGCAACTTTTTTGCGTTCATTAGGCCCTGAGCCTTGGAATACTGCAATGATCGAACCTTGCAGAAGACCAACCGATGCTCGTTATGGAGAAAACCCTAACAGGCTTGGGCATTATTTCCAATTCCAAGTTATTTTAAAACCTTCTCCTGATAATGCTCAAGAGCTTTATTTAAAAAGCTTGGAAGCAATGGGGATTGACTTGACAAAACATGATGTTAGATTCGTTGAAGATAACTGGGAATCACCAACATTAGGTGCCGCTGGTGTAGGTTGGGAAGTTTGGCTTGATGGTATGGAGATTACTCAATTTACATATTTCCAACAAGTAGGAGGTTTAGAAATTAAGCCTGTTGCATTGGAATTAACTTATGGTTTAGAACGTATTGCAATGTATCTTCAAAATAAAGAGTCTGTATATGATATTATGTGGAATGATACTTTGAAATATGGTGATATTTATCTTCAAAATGAAATTGAACAATCTAAATATAATTTTGAAGTTTCTGATACTGATTCATTATTTACAATGTTCGACTTGTATCAAAAAGAAGTTGACAATTGTTTAGAAGCAAAATTAGTATTGCCTGCATATGATTATGTGTTGAAGTGTTCTCATACATTCAACCTTCTTGATGCTCATGGTGTTATCAGTAAAGATGAGAGAAATAACTTTATTGGTAGAGTTAGAACTATGGCTTCAGGTGTAGCAAAATTATATGTTGAACAACGTGAGGCAATGGGATTCCCTCTTTGTAAGTAAGTGGTTACGGGGTAAATATATTAGTGCTTTTACCGTAATGGTTTAACCGATTGTATACTTTTTAGCCCGTAAAGCAAGAAATATAGTAGTAGGTTGGAGTTTCTCCAACATAAGTATAATAAGGAAAATAGATGGCTGAAAAATTTACTAGAGCAACTTTTACAAAAAGTTTTTTAAGACACATTACTAAAATTAAGGCTCCTGATCAAATGTTAGCAGAGGCTAGTGCTCAAGGAGGTTTAGAAAAAACTCTTGGAGTTTGGGATTTAATTATTTTAGGTGTTGGTGCAATTATTGGTTCTGGGATATTTGCGGTTGTAGGTATTGCAGCTGCCGGTAGTGCAGATGGTTCAAGCTTGGGTGCTGGACCTGCATTGATTGTTTCAATGATTGTTGCTGCAATTGCGTGTATTTTCTCAGCGTTATGTTATTCTGAGTTTGCTACTATGATTCCTGTAGCAGGTGGTGCGTATACTTATACCTTTGCAACATTAGGTGAATTTGCAGCTTGGATGGTTGGTTGGGTATTGATGCTAGAATATGGTATTGGTTTCATTGCTGTTGCTTGTGCTTGGTCTAACCACTTAGTTCAATTTTTATCAAATTTTGATCATATTTTACCAGCTTGGTTAGCTCATCCTCCGGCATGGTTAACTTATGATGTGTTTACATTAGGTAAATTGGCAGCAGAAGATCCAAATATTCATGTCCCAACTATTTTTGGTTTACCTATTGCTATAAATTTACCAGCAATTTTTATTGTTTTGTTGATGACTTCAATTTTAGTAAAAGGTACTAAAGATTCTACTAAAATGGCTGGTATAATGGTATTTATAAAAATGGCTGTAATTGCTTTGTTTGTAATTGCAGGTGCTTTTTTTGTTCAACCTGAAAATTGGACTCCGTTTGCGCCAAATGGTGCTCCTGGGGTTTTTGCGGGTGCGTTTTTAATCTTTTTTGCATATATTGGTTTTGATGCTTTGGCTACTGCGGCTGAAGAATGTAAAAATCCTCAGAAAGATTTGCCAATTGGTATTATCGGTTCATTGATCTTAACAACAGTAGTTTATGTATTGGTTGCATTAGTTTTAACAGGTATGCAAGATACATCTGTACCTGTTTCAATGGACTTTTTAAAAGCACCAATGGCATATTGCATGGCTATGACTGGTAAAAGTTGGGCAACTTACGCATCGTATTTTATTGCTATTGGTTCATTGGCAGGTTTAACATCAGTTTTATTAGTTTTAGAAATGGCTGCAACAAGAATTCTATTTGCAATGAGTCGAGATCATTTTATTTCGCCAAAATTCCAAGTTTTAGATAAGAAATACAAAACCCCAGCATTGTTGACTTGGACAGTTGGTCTGTTAGCGGTAGTTGGTATTTTGACATTAAATTTAGATGTGGCAGCAGAACTTTGTAATTATGGAACATTTACATCATTTATTATCGTTTGTGTTGCTGTATTGATTTTACGTCATACAGATCCAGATAGACCAAGACCATTTAAAGTTCCATTTTCTCCAGTTACTCCAGCATTAGGTATTCTATGCTGTGGAGGTTTGATGGTGTACAAATCCTTAGAGGCTGGTAGTTCAGCTATGTTATTCCCAGTATGGATTGGTATGGGTGCTATAATATATCTTCTTTATGGATATATTAAAAATAGAGTTAATGAAAATAAAATTCACAGAGAAAAATTAAATGGCTGTGTTAATAATCAGAAAGAAGTTTAGATAATGAATATCGATATAAAACACGTATGTCAAAATGTTTTGAAAAGAAGAAGTGTTGACGAACTTATAGCTGCAACAAAGAAAGCCGAATTAAAAAAAACATTAAATGTTTTTGATTTAATAGTGATAGGAATTGGTGCAGTTGTAGGAACAGGTATTTTTACGATCATTGGTACTGCTATTCAAGGTAGTGCAGAAAGCGTAGGTGCAGGCCCAGCTATTGTAATTTCAATGGTGTTGGCTGCAATTGCGAGTGTTTTTTCTGCGTTATGTTACTCAGAAATTGCTGCAATGATTCCTGTTGCGGGTAGTGCATATACTTATACCTATGCAACAATGGGTGAATTCATGGCGTGGATGGTCGGATGGATTTTGATGCTTGAATATGCTATTGGTAATATTACCGTAGCAAGTGCATGGACAGGTTATTTTATTCAGTTTTTAAAATTGTTTAAGCCGTATTTGCCCGATTTTGTACTTAATTTCCCTTTGTGGTTAAGATATGATTATAGAACGGTACAAGCTATTTGTGATTCTAATAATTGGGATATACATGATAAAATTCCTTATTTGTTTAATAGTATTCCTGTAGCGGTAAATTTACCAGCAGTTGCTATAGTCCTATTGTTAACGATATTGCTTGTTAAAGGTGTAAAGGAATCAACAAGATTTGCAAGTATTATGGTTGGAGTAAATATGTTCATGATTATTTCTTTTATAATAATCGGAGCATTTCATGTAACTCCTGAAAATTGGACTCCATTTTTCCCTATTGTAAAACCTGTTGATGGTGTGTTAATGGGTACATTTTTAATTTTCTTTGCATATATTGGGTTTGATGCAATATCAACCGCTGCAGAAGAAACAGAAAAGCCTCAAAGAGATTTGCCTATTGCAATATTAGGAACTCTACTTTTTTGTACGATTTTGTACGTTTGTGTAGCTCTTGTTTTAACAGGATTAGTTCCGGTAGATAAGATTGATATTCAAGCTCCTCTTGCTCACGCAGTAAGTTATATTAATAAGCCTTGGTTAAATAAGTTTTCTTATTTGATATCCGCAGGTGCTTTGTGTGCCTTAACTTCGGTTCTATTAATTTATCAATTAGGTACAACAAGAATTTTGTATGCAATTAGTCGTGATAGATTTTTACCAAGATCTTGGAGAATGATTCATAGAAAGTATAAAACACCTCATGTGATGACTTGGATTTCAGGTTTACTTGTAATTGTGTGTGGTTTGTTTATGGATTTAAATATTTCTGCTGCATTATGTAATTTTGGAACATTTACATCATTTGTAATTATTTGTATTGCAGTGTTAATCCTTCGAAAAACTGCTCCAGATAGACCAAGACCATTTAAAGTTCCATTCTGTCCGTGGTTTCCTATTGCGGGGATTGTAATATGTGGAGTGTTAATAGTGTATTCTCTAGGTACGCTTAAAACATCTTCGATATATTTTGTATTATGGTTAATTGTTGGATTCTTGATTTATGCTTGTTATGGTTATCGTCAAAAGCGTTTAGAAGAAGCTAAAAAAATCGGAAAAAATGTATAAAATAAAAAGGAAGATTTTAAATCTTCCTTTTTATTTTTTATGTATATTTGTTTTAAATAAATTCCTATCAAATTCTGTAAAGTCATTAATGATACCAGTAACGCAAGGTATCGATTGGTATAATTCTGGTGGTTCTTCTGTGCAGATAGCTATAATCTTGCCAATTTTAGCATCACGAGCAGAATTTATACCAGATATAGCGTCTTCTACAACTATACATTCTTGAGGTTTTAAGTTTAAGTTGTTTGCTGCTATTTTATAAATATCAGGCGCAGGTTTACTTGGGATTATCCCATTTGCGTAAACAATTTTGTCATATTCAAACCATTTTGCTAAATCAAATGTTTTAAAGTAAAAATCTACGTTTGTTTTATCAGACATAGTTGCAATTGTTCTTGGTATATTTTCTTTCTTTAAAAAGTCTAGAAATTCTACTGCACCTTTTGTAAGATGGAGTGATTCAGGGTTATTAAGACACATTTGTCTGTAGTAAGCTTCTTTTTCCTGTCCCACTTCTTCTACCATTTCTGGTGAGGGTTTCCTTTTTATAGCGTATTCAATGATTTGTTCATTTGTTCTCCCAAACATATGTTGAACCATTTCATCATCGGTAAATTCAACGCCAGTAAGACGTTTTGAGAATTCTCTCCACGCTAGTTTATGTAGGTGCGAATCGCAAAATAAAGTTCCGTTAAAATCAAAAATTATACCTTTATACATTATATCCCCCTCACTCTAACCCTCATCCACAAGAGGTGGTGAGAGAATGTGAGTTTTTACTGTCTTTCCATTAGTTTGTTATAGATATCTAAATATGTTTGAGCATCTTTTTCTTTTTTGAGCATTTTATATGTGTATGCCAAGTTATAATAAAACATTGGTTCATTGCCTTTGGCATCAACTGCTCTAAAGAAATTGTATCGAGCATTACGATATTCTTTTAATTTTAGATATGTACAGCCCATATTGTAATATCCATAAGCAAAGTCATCTTTGTATTTTACAGCCTGTTTAAATTCAGCTAGTGCCATATTTGGTTTATCTTGGATAAAATAAATGTATCCAAGGTTATAATGAGCTTTATAATATTTTGGATTTTTTTCGATTGCTTTTTGATACATATAGGTAGCTTCGTCTATACGATCCTTATCTTGAAGTATATTACCGATAAGAAGCCAATCTTCTGCTGTTCTTAGCTCTTCTCCTTTTGATTTTAGAAGTTTTAAAGATTCATCTATTTCATTTTGTGCGTACAAAACTTTAGCTTGTTGAGAAGTCATATCAACTTCTTGTTCTTGTTGTTGCTGTTCATCCTTTTTCCAAGGTAGTGCAGACTCTGCACTCATTCCACAAAATAACCCTAATACCAAAATTGTTAAAAAAATCTTTTTCATAATGTGATTATAGAATAAACTTATAAAATTTTCCAGTTGTGTGTAATAAATAGCAATATTGCTTGTGTTTTTATTGCATGTTATAATCACCAGTGTGATGTTAAGAAGAGGTTTATTATGAAAAGAAGAGAAGCGTTTACTTTAGCAGAAGTATTGATTACTTTAGGTATTATTGGTGTTGTTGCAGCTATGACAATCCCAAACTTGATTGCAAATACTAATGGCGCAAAATTCAGATCAGGATTTAAAAAAGCAATTTCTACATTAAATCAAGCCGGTTTGATGGCTCAAGCTCAATATGATTATGATTTTGCAGGTGCAACATCTGTTGAATCAAGTACAGGTTCTTGTGCTAGTGACCATCCCGAATCAAATATGACATTTTGCTCTATTTTAAATGGTACATTAACAGGTCATACTTACAGGGGAAAAGTGTCTGATATCAAAAGGCAAACAAACTCTTCAGCTGGTGCTGCCGCTTCGTCATATACACTTGCTAGAAAATGGGTTTTACCAGATGTGAGTAATTGGCATGCGTATTCCTTAGCCGATGGCTCAATTGTTGCAATTGATAATGATGCTTCAGCTTGTACTTTAAATATAGGTGAAGATGTATACGCTGCAGGTAGTTATGGTAGTTTGACCGAATGTATGGGATTTATTGATGTAAATGGAGTTACATTACCTAATAAAGAAGTAGTTTGTACAGGTAATGAAAAGAATCAAAATACTGCGATAGAAGATAGAGAATGTTATGTAAAAAATAATGCTAATGATATGACAGATGTATTTCCAATTATTTTCCACGATTCGACTGTAGAACCAGCGACTAATGCTGCAAGGTACGTGTTAACAACATCTAAATAACAAATTGTTATCTTATGAAAAAAGAGAAGAGTTTTCTTCTCTTTTTTTTGTTGACGGAAATATAAATGTAATAATAATGTTATTAAATGATGTCTCTTTTACTGAACTTAGCCCTACTATTACTCCTTTTAGTGGGGCATTTTATTTTGTTAAATTAAAAGAACCGACAATTATGTCGGTTCTTGAATCATACATCACATTTCACACTTCATTTTCTAAATCTTAGGTTGTTACTTTACCAGTCAAGAAGGATAGTAACGCAGCAGCACCTGCAACACTTAAACCTATAACTCCTGCTTTTGCTCCAACTTTAGGAAGAACTTTTGCTAAGCCTTTTGCTCCGCCGTAAGCAAGACCACCCGCAATACCTGCACCAGTTAATCTACCAAGGTTTTGGCTTGTTTTTTCACCTGTAGCAACAGGTGCGCCAGTTACATATGATACGTTATCTTCTGCAGAGTGTCTATAATATGTACCTAATGCTAATGAATTCAATACACCTTGAGTGAATGATCCGTGACCATATTCTCTTAAATCTTGTGTAAGAGTTTTACCACCATTCATTTGTGTATACAAACTTTTTGCTCTTGCTGCGATTTCTTGTGGTGTACCTTCGCCATAAGCTGCAGCTACTGCTTTTACATAATTATCGTATGCATCTCTAATTTGATCTTGTTCATTTTTCATGATTTTATCTTTTAAGGTTGTTGCTGCACCTTTTACAGCTTCCATTGATGCGTTGACTCTCATGTCGGCATTACGAGTCATTTTTTGCTGATCAATGTTGTAATCAATTGAAAATCTTTGATAATCTTTCATGTTATCGTAATATGACTGGTTATTATATCCAATTCCCATTCCCATTACAGGTGGTGCGGCAAATCCTGCGCCAAATACACTTCCACCCATAGTTGGAGCTGTGCTTCCATAGTCTAATATATCCAAATCATCAAGCATAAATTGAGTTGAATATGGATTTGGTGCAAATGCGCCAATGCTTAGTGTGTCAGTCATAACTAACCTCCAAAAATATAAATTTCTAACCTACCTTACTTATATAAAAAATTTTTTGTTACGTGAATTGCTATAGTAATATTTTTTTGTTACAGATTTGTTACATTATTTAGTTGATGTTAATATTTTAAATTTTGTTTATTATAAATATGTATACAAATGAGGCGTACGTATTGAAACGATTATTATCAGCTCTATTTTCTATATTTGTAATTGCTGTAGTGGTTATTTTTGTTTACTTTAACCAAGAGTTTGCGCTTGATCAGGTCGGTAAAGCCAAAGGTTTCTACTATGTATATAAAGGTGATAAGGCTTATAGTAATTTAAAGATGCAAAAAGCTATCAAATATTACCAAAAAGCTTTGGATTATTATCCAAAACATTATGAGGCTTGGTATAATTTGGGTAATATTTATGTTGCATATGAAGATTATTACTCTGCGTTAAATGCTTATGAACAGGCATTTAAACATAATCCAAAAATGATGATTGCTAGAATGAATTATGGTATTGTAGCTTCTGAAAAACTTGGTGATTTTGATTCTGCAATTAATCAATATCAATATATTATCGATACAAAGCGTAAATTGATTTCAATACCATATGTTTATAGTAATAAAATTAGTTATAAAGAAAATAAGGCGATAGCATATTATAATACTGGTGTCACTTATCGTTTAAAATCCTTGTATTCTAATGATGATTGGGAGCTAAAAAGAAAGTATTTATCTAAAGCGATTGATGCTTATGAAAAATCTATAGAAATCCATCCAGATAGTTATGATACTCAATATAATTTGGGGGTAGCTTATCATACAATTGGCGACTATAACAGTGCTGGTAAATGCTATTGTAAAGCAATTAATCTTGCTCCAATGAATTATGAAGCTCATTATAATTTAGCTGTTTTATTACGTAAGCTTCGTCACTATAAAGAAGCTTATGATGAAATTGATAAAGCGCTAACTTTGGTTACAGCGCTAGATGAAAACGATTCTGTACAGTCATATGTTTCAATTGTTATGAATGATATAACTAGAAATGTTTATCAAAATGCTCAGTATAGAAGGTATCTTGAGTCTATTTTAAATGAAGAAAAGCGTAAAACAGCTCAACATATGGCAAAAAATTCTAAAGAAGTTAGTGCAAAAGAAAATAAAGATGATAAATCTGGCGACTCTATTACTTCAAAAGGGATAAATTTTGTTAATGGCAAGATTGTTGCTACAGAAGAGCTAGATCAGGCAATTTTAGAAAATTTTGGTCAATGTCCTTCAATATCATATTTTGATCCAAATTATTTGAATGAAGATTAGCTTATTAAATCTTTATATACTATTAAAAAAAAATTGTTTTTTGTATTAATGTAATATGCATATTTTACCGGTAAGCTTTAATTTTGATTTAAATATGAATCAGCAAAAAGTACGAAAGCTTGATTCTGTTGGTAGTTCTACGCAAATATATCCAAATTTAAGAGCGTTACCTGTAGATACTATTAGTTTTACTGCTGCGGCTCCAAATGCTGCTCCATTAAGAAAATTGTTAGCTTATGGTATTCCTGATTTCTATTCAGATATTATTCTTTTTGACCCTTATGAGCTCCAATTAATGATGGAAAAACATTTGTTTTCTGGTAAGTTGAGAAATATTGTGAAGTATTTACAAAAATATAAACAATGTATGTTTCCTGTAGAAAAACAAGTGTTTAATTTGATGTGTAATGAAGCAAAACGACATCCTACAAGACGTCTTGATGAGTTTATTCATCATTTGGTGCCATATCATAGTCAACAGTTATTGAAAATTCAGCAACCGATATTTGACAAGCTTGATAAATTAGCTCAGTCGATGCCTTCAGATTTGTTGGCTGAATATGATTATTTGAGATATATTACTCAGAAAAAGCTTTCTAATGCTCCGGTTTATGTACCTTTTAGTATAAAAGAATTCAAGTATAAATTAGGAAGGATTAGAGAACGTGTTGATAAATCAAAAGATCCACATCAGATAATGTTGTTTAAAAAATTAGAAAAAATGGCAGCAGGTCTTCCTGAATATTCAAAGGAAAAAAGATTAAGTGCAAATTTCCCAATAAAAAAATACGAACGAAATCAAACAAAGTTAGTTTTAGCAATGGCGGATTTTATCGAAAAAACTTCGCTAAAGAATGATAAAGATTTGCAAAATTTGATTGAAATATCAAAAGCTCAAGTTTTTAAATCTCCAACTAATATTAAGTTTAATAGAAAATCATTTATACACGATTTGCAGAAAATTTTAGATAGATTATCTGACAAAAAACTTGCAAGACGGATGAATCAGGTTGCGGTTAGTTTACCAACTTCAAAAGATAATTTATCTGCATTTATTGTAAAATCTGCAGATAGATCAGCACAACAAATAGGATTCGATTTGTTGCAGGGATCCTTAGGTAGTATAGACCATTTAGTTGCATCTAAAAAGGGTGGTAAAGATTGCATAGAAAACTATGTTTTATCATCAGCTCATATGAATTCAAGAAAAGCACATGAGCGGTTTGCTGTATCTGTACGTAATCATCCCGAGTTTAGAGAATACGCCCAACGACAAATGGATAAATTGATTGAATTGGCAAATAAGGGTGTATTCCGTAGAGTAGGGTTAAATAAAAATTATATTCTTAATATTGTAGATAAAATTGAACGGATTTCACCAAAGGATGCCCCTTTAATATTGGACACACATGCGTTAAAATAGTAATATAAGCATATGAAATCAAAGTTTTCTGCAAAATTAATCAAAAGATATAAACGAGAAGTCCAGTCAAGCTCTGATTGGAGAGATGGTTTTTCGGATAATTTTTATTCTGCAGGTGTATTAGATGCTATGGTTAATAATGTTTATAGCATGTCATTTATTCCTATTCAGAATTCTTCAAAGTTAAGGGCGCTGTTTGCATATGGATTACCTTGTATGTATAGCGGTATTCCGATGATTGATCCTAAACAATTAAGTCGTTGGATGAAAAATAAACTTTTTAACAGGCCTGCTCCAGAGGTTTTCGAGGTTTTAAAACCTTTCGCTGATAGTTTTTGTCCTGATACTATGGAAGCTGAGGCTTTTAAAATTTTATATGAGCGTTCAAAAATTCATCCTGATAAAAATTTGAGAGAATTACTGATTGAAATAAAACCAATATATAGTAGAGTGTTAAGGAAAGCTCAAACTCCAATTTTTTATGAATTGATGGCTGCTGCTGATAAGTTACCGTTCTTATATCAACAACGCTTTGCTATTTTGATTGAAAATGCAGAATCTAAATTGAATGAACGTCCTGTTTTGATACCTTTTTCTTCTTATGAGTTTAAATATAAGCTTTCTAAAATTAAAGATGATATATCAAATGGACAAAACCTTAAAGCAAAAAAGGTTATGAACAAACTCATAAAAGAATCCAAACATCTTTCGAATGTTACAAATGAAAAAACAATTGAAAATCAGAAAAATGTTATTCGATTTATGGAATATATTTTGCGCAAATCTGTTCTGAAAAGTAACGCTCAATTGAAAGAATTGATAGAAATGTCAAAATCAAAATTAAACAAAGAAGAAATAATCGTACCATTTACTCGTAAATCTTTTATTTATGATGTTGTAAGAATAATTGAGAATTACCCTGATAGTGACGTGCAAGATGAAATAATTTCAATTGCACAAAAACTTCCAACTTCTCAAGATTTTTTAGCTGCGTATATTGTAAAAATTGCAACTGAGCATCCTGATAAAATTGGTTACCGTTTAATTTGGCCATCGTTAGCTTCTGTTGAACATTTGTTACCACGGTCTTGTGGCGGGCAAGATGTTATGGCTAATTTTGGTGGCGCAACTACAAGGGAAAATTCAGCAAGAAAAAGTATTGATTTTGTTGAGCAATTAGAACGACGTCCAAACACTCCAAAATACTGCCAAATGTACGTTGATAGATTAATAGAACTTTATAAAGAAGGGGTATTTGATAGGTTAAATATCAATCCAAAATATATTACAGATTACGCAAAAACTATTTATATTCAATCAAAAAAGAAAATAAAATTAGACACTTCGAGAATGTATAAGACTCTTTAATAAGTTTTTGTTTTAACCTTTAATTGCGCCTTCGTTTTCTCCCGAAATGAAGTATTTCTGCATTGCTAAAAAGAATACAATGATAGGAATTGTAGCTATTACTGAACCGGCTGCAATATATCGCCAGTTTGAAGAAAACATTCCTTGTAGATTATTTACGCCAACAGGTAGGGTATACATAGATTCTTTTGTAAGTACGATGCTTGGCCATAAGAACTCTCCCCAAGAACCTATAAAGGTAAATATTGCAAGTACAGCTAAAGACGGTTTAACCATTGGTAATAAAACTTTCCAAAAGACTTGGAATACATTGCATCCATCCACAATTGCGGCTTCTTCCATTTCTTTTGGTATGGCTAAGAAGGCTTGTCTCATTAAAAATATTCCAAATGCGCTTACTGCAAATGGCATAATTAGCCCTATAAATCCTAACGTGTTGTTTACACTGTCAACTAAATGTAATTTAAGTGTGATAAGGTAAACTGGTAACATGATTGCCTGAAAAGGTATCATAATAGTTGCTAGTATTGAAAAGAATATTATTTTCTTTCCTTTGAATTCCATTCTTGCCAATGGATAACCTGCAAGAGACGATAAAATAAGATTTAATAAAACTGTTCCTCCCGCAACTATCATACTGTTTATGAAATATTTTAATAGATCAACACGTTTCCATACTCCTATGTAATTTGCAAAAGTGAAGTCTTTTGGAATTATTGTTGGAGGATATGCAAATATGTTTTCTCCGCTTCCTTTTAAAGATGTTGAAAGCAACCATATAAACGGGAATATTGATAACAAAGATACAATGATTAAGACAATATGTATCCAAGTGTTTTTGAAGAAGGAAGACGTTTTGATATTCTTTAAAATTTTCATATTTGATATTTCCCCCTTTCAAAACAGCATATATTGATTAGAGAGAATATCATTACAACTATTAACAAGATTACTGCCATTGCTGATGCGTATCCTAAGTCAAGGTTTTCAAAAGCTTTTTCGTAAATGTAGTATACTATTGTTTTTGTGGAATTTAGTGGTCCACCTTTTGTCATAACATATATTTCTGCAAAAATTTTCATTGCAGAAATGGAACTTATTGTAGATACAAGTGCGATTGTAGGCATAATATGAGGAATTGTAACTGTTAGGTGTTTTCGCAAAAAACCTGCGCCATCAATGTCACAAGCTTCATAAAGTTCTTTTGGTACGGTCATTAAAGCTGCTAAGTAAATCATCATATAGTATCCAATACCCTTCCATATTGTAACTATAATTACTGAATGAATTGCATATTTTGGGTTTGTTAACCAACCAATAGAACCAATATGACAGATGTTTAGTATATAGTTTAAAATTCCTTGTTCTGCATATAACCACTTGAAAGCAATTGCTGCAACAACAATAGAAACTATTACTGGTAAATATATTAATATTTTGTAGAGTGTTATTCCTTTAATTTTTTGATTTATCAGTATCGCTAAAAATAATGGGAATGTTGCTAGTATTGGCACTGCTATAATTAAATATAATAACGTATTCCACATTACTTTATAAAATATGGGATTGTGTAAAATTTCAATATAGTTTTTTAAGCCTGAAAAGTTAGCATTATATATGTTTGTCGAGTAATCTTGAAAACTTAATAGTATCGTTTGGAAAAAAGGTATAAAAAAGAAAATAACCAAGATTACCGCAGCAGGCAAAAGAAACAAATATGGTGCAATTTTACCGTAATACTTAAACATATCTTGATTATCCCACCTTTAAATAATTGAGTCAAGTTTATTTTTGTTGACGGAATTGTTCTTGTAGTGGTATATTAATTGTATGGTTAAAGTTTCAGTTATAATTCCTGTTTATAATGTAGAGAGATATTTAGCAAGATGTTTGGATTCTTGTATCTTGCAAACATTTAAAGATATAGAAATTATATGTGTTAATGATGGTTCTACGGATTCATCATTGAGTATTTTGCAAGCTTATGCAAATTTGGATCCTAGAGTAAAGATAATTACTAAGGAAAATGGTGGGTTATCTTCAGCGAGAAATGTCGGGATTGCAAATTCTGTAGGTGAATATGTTTTATGTGTGGATTCTGACGATTATATTTCATCTATTGCCGTTGAAAAACTATACAATAATGCAGTAAATAATAATTCAGATGTTGTTATTTTTGATTATTTTATTAACCACTTTGAGTCACAAAAATCTCATCCCGTTATTATGGGTGAAATGAAATCATATAGTGAAAATGTGATTTTTAATGCTGAACTAGTGTCTTCTGATATGTATAAGTATATGCATGTTTGTGCGTGGGCAAAATTGTATAAAAGAGAATTCTTACTCTCTAACAATATTTCTTATGTAGAAGGAATAGTTTATGAAGATGTTCCATATATGGCTGAAATTTACACAAAAGCTTCAAGAATTACTTATTTACCAGAGATGTTTTATTCATATACTGTAGGTAGAGATTCTCAGATTATGTCAAAGAATGATGAAACAATGTTTGATGTGATTAAAGTATATGAACATGTAGATAATTCTTTTAAAAATTCTAGGTATTATGATAAATATAAATATGATGTGCAATTAATGAAAGTTATGGATTTTTTCAAGAAATTTAATACTATAAAAGCAGAATTAAGAGAAAAAATATTTGATACATATCGTTCATTATCATTGGAGATAGATTTTGATTATCTAGAAAAAAAAGAAGGTTTGTTACCAATTGAAAAATTTTATATTGTTCAATTTGAAAACCTTCTAACTGCAAATAATTATGATGACTATATGAAAGTTTATCAAGGAGTATCCTATGTGTAATCCTAAGATTTCTATCATTGTTCCTGTATATAATACACAAGAATACCTTCCTAAATGTTTGGATACCTTGATTAACCAGACCTATTCAAATTTAGAAATAATATGTGTAAATGATGGTTCGGTTGATGATAGTTTGGCTCTGCTGAACGAATATGCTGAAAAAGATGAACGTATTAAAGTCTTGTCTCAAGAAAATGCTGGAGCAAGTGTAGCAAGAAACTTAGGACTTAGTGTTGCAACTGGTGACTATGTATCGTTTATAGATTCAGATGATTGGGTTTATTTGTCGTTATATCAATCTTTTGTAAATGCTTTATCAAAATCTCCAACTCAATTAGATGTTTGGATGTTTAATGTGGGTTCATTTGTGGAAGGGCAAAATGATGTAATCCAATTAAAGTTTTTTGAGGCGTCTGATTGGAATAATCACATATCAGATGATGTCGTTCATAAATTTACTGATTGTAGAAGACCTTTTTCTCGAAATCTATCTGCGGCAAATAAAATTTACAGAAAAGGTTTGCTTGATGAATTTGATATTAGATTTGAAGAAGGTTTGAAATATGAGGATCAATATTTTTGTATAAAGACTTTTTTGAATTCAAAAACAATAATGTTTACTGATGATATTATGTATAGATATAGAAATTATCATCATACATCAGTTTCGTGTGTTGTTTCTGATAAGGCTTTTGATGTGTTTAAAATAGTTGATTTAATAGAAGAAGAAATTTATAAATTAAATGTCTATGACAATTTGAAATACGCATTTTTCCAATATAAGTATAATGTTTTTTCTCAACATTATAATCGTTGCGAGCCTGGTTTAAAACAAAAATATTTTGACGAAATGAAATATAGGTTATTAGTTGCGGAAGTTCAAGATTTAGATCCTCAAATTACTTGTCAGTTGTTTAATTATCAAATGTTTTTGAAGATTAAAAATTCATCATACGAGGATTTTGATAATTTCATGACTCAATTACAAGCTTATAATAAACAGTCGTAGCTTAAAGTTTTTAATAAATACTTGATTTTAGAGATTTAGTATTATAAAATCTTAATAGTCGAATGTAAATAATATTCAAGTTTGGAATCTTGAAGGAAAGAAGGTAGAAATGAAAAACGGTATTCATCCAGATTATAAAAAAACTACAATCAAATGTGTTTGTGGTAATGAGATTGAAACAGGTTCAGTTGTTGAAGGTTTAGCAGTTGAAATTTGTAATAACTGCCACCCATTCTATACTGGTCAACAAAAAATCTTAGACTCTGAAGGTAGAGTTGAAAGATTCAACAAAAGATACGGTAAAAAGAACTAATCTGTTAATAAGTTTAATAAAAAGAGGTCGAAAGACCTCTTTTTTGTAATTAATTGACATTGTTTTTTCGTGTGAATATAATTTATGTATCTAATTAATGGTAGTTTATGGTTATTGAGATGAAAGATGATAAGAAAGTTTCTTTAGAAGAGTTGTGTAGACAACTTTCTATATCTCTTGCGACTGGTAAAAATTGGGTTAAGCTTGGTAAAATAGTGCCAGAGTATAAGATTGACGATATGATTTTCTTCTCGCAGGATTATATCAATAATTTGTTAAAAGATATTGGTAATGCGCATAATAGTGTTTTAAAAAGTCGTAGGAATAAAAAATATGTGAGTGGTAATAAGTTGTATTTATCATATGTTTCTTCATCATCAAAAAATCTTTTGGTAGTAAAGTCTTTAATAGAATATATTCAAACTTATAAAATTGAACTGGATGATTCTATTTTGGCGACTATTTTAGTAAATTGTGCTAAAAAAATGTTTATTGGAGCTAAATTAGAAGGCGATTTTAATTATTTACTTGAGGATATAAGTTCTGAATTTGGAAAAGATGAGACATTGTATGTTAATTACCCAGAATTATCAAACTTAGAATTTGTTTATGAAGAAAATGAAGATTTACTTGGTTTAATATATCTTTCATTAAAGAGCTTGAAAGCTAGAAAATATTCTGGTGCGTATTACACTCCTACAATGGTTGTAAAAAATCTTTGTAGTGCATTGTTTATTGATGAAAATTTAAAAAATAAATCTGTTATTGATCCTTGTTGTGGTAGTGGTAATTTTATTTTACAATTACCTGAATTATTTTCGTACAGAAATGTATTTGCATCAGATATTGATTTGATGAGTGTTTTGTTGGCAAGAATAAATTTTGCATTAAAGTTTAAGGTTTTAGATAAAAAAATATTATATTCGCATGTATATCAAGTGGATTATCTTAATGCAGTTTCTGAACGAGAATACGATTATATTATAGGGAATCCCCCTTGGGGTTATAATTTTACAGATGAACAAAAGGCTATTTTAAAAGATAAATATCATTCTGCTCAGGGGAATAATATTGAGTCTTTTGATTTAGTGGTAGAAAAAGCTATATCTGAATTAAGTTTGGGCGGAATCTTATCTTTTGTTTTGCCGGAGTCTTTTTTGAATGTCAAATCGCATGCTATTATACGAGAATTTTTGATGAAAAAGTGTTCAATAGTATATGTTGAATATTTAGGAGACGTTTTTGATGGTGTCCAATGCCCGAGTGTTATCATTCAAATTAAGAATAATAATCAACCATTTACAACGAAAGGAATGTTTGTAAAAAAAAGAGAAAAATCTTTCATAATTGATTCCAATCGAGATATAAAGGTAGATTGTTTCAATTTTCAACCCGATAATAAACAGTATTATTTGTTGAAAAAATTTATTTCAGCTCCAAATACATTTACATTAAAAGGTAATGCTAAATTTGCATTAGGTATTGTAACAGGGGATAATAAAAGTCTTATTTCAAATAAAATAGAAAAAGGTTATGAACCAATAATAAAAGGTTCAGATGTTAACAAGTATACTTATCAAGTGTCAGATAATTATATTATGTTTAACCCCGAAAAATTTCAGCAAGTTGCGCCAGTTGAATTGTATAGAGCAAAAGAGAAATTGTTTTATAAATTTATTTCAAATAAGTTAGTTTTTGCATATGATGATAAGCAAACATTGTCATTAAATAGTTGCAATATTTTGATACCTGAGGTACAAGGTGTATCTGTAAAATATATATTAGCTGTTTTAAATTCTAGTATTGCTCAGTTTTTTTATTTAAATAATTTCAATTCATTAAAAGTTTTACGATCTTATATTGAACAGATTCCAATACCTTTTGCAGATGAATCGGTACGGAATGAAGTTGAAAATATTGTAGATAAAATTTTATGTGCAAATAAGCAAGACTCAGCTTTCTTGATTGAAAAGCTTGATGCAATGATTGCTAGTTTATATGATATTTCTAATGAAGATTATGCTACGTTAATGGATAATATTATTTAATATTTCTCAAATCCAAACTATTCTCATTATTATTTATCAAAATTGATTTTGCTGTTTAAGTTCTTGCTAAATATAGAGACGTAAACTTTTTTGTATTGTTTCTATTGACAGAAACAATGCTTCTTGTTAATATGTTTCTATGGATAGAAACAGTAATAATTTGAAAGATGTATTAGAGATTTTTAAGTTTGTTCGAAAAACTGAGAATGACGTTGAGTTGGAAAGTTTTTTCAAAGAACTTTTAACGGAGTCAGAAATCGAAACTTTATCAAAGCGATGGCGTATACTGAATATGTTAAAAAATGGGGCTTCGCAAAGAGCAATTACTAAAGAATTACAAGTTAGTCTTTGCAAGGTTACAAGGGGTGCGAAAATTCTAAAAAATAGCGATTCTGTGCTTATGAAATATTTGATAAAGGAGAAAGATAATGAATAATTTGAATAATCTACCAACAAAAGAAGGCTTCTTTGGTGCTTTTGGAGGGCAATTTTTAACAGAAGAACTTAAAAGTGAATATACAAAGATTGCTGAAGAGTTTTTAAAAATAAAAGATGAACCAAGTTTTGTAAATGAATTGGATGAGTTATTAAAGACTTTTGCAGGTCGTCCTAGTCCGGTGTATTATGCGAGAAATTTATCTAAAAAATATGGTTGCGAGATTTATTTAAAACGTGAAGATCTCAACCATACCGGTTCACATAAAGTAAATCACAGTTTAGGACAAGCTTTGTTAGCAAAAAGAATGGGAAAAACTAAGCTTATTGCAGAAACTGGAGCTGGACAACATGGTGTAGCGATTGCTACTGCAGCAGCTTTAGTTGGATTAGACTGTGATGTATATATGGGCGAGGTAGATATTGAAAAAGAGAAGCCGAATGTATCTAGAATGAAAATTCTTGGGGCAAATGTTATTCCAGTTAAAGAAGGGACGAGAACTTTAAAAGAAGCTGTTGATGCGTCGTTTAATGCATATTTAAAAGAATTAGATATTGCAATGTGTGCTATAGGTTCTGTTGTTGGTCCTCATCCGTTTCCAATGATAGTTGAGCATTTTCAATCAGTGATCGGTAGGGAAGCTAGAGGACAAATGTTGGATATTGCAGGAAGTTTGCCTGATTATATTGTTGCTTGTGTTGGTGGTGGATCAAATTCAATAGGTATTATTAATGGATTCTTAAATGATGAAGATGTAAAACTTGTTGGTGTAGAGCCTTTAGGTAAGGGTAATAAAATTGGGGAGAATGCTGCAAGTATAAATTTTGGTAAAATCGGAGAGTTGCATGGGTTTAGATCTATGTTTTTGCAACATGATGATGGCGAAATTGCAAATGCATATTCTGTTGCAAGTGGATTGGATTACCCAGGGGTTGGTCCAAAGCACGCATACTTAAATGATATAGGTAGGGCAAAATATGTCATGATAGATGATTTAGAAGCTGTCAGTGCTTTTTATGAGTTGTCGAGAGTTGAAGGTATAATACCTGCACTTGAGAGTTCTCATGCTGTTGCGTATGCAATAAAATTAGCAAAACTGAGTCCTAAAGGTACAAAAATTCTTGTAAACCTTTCTGGTAGAGGAGATAAAGATATAGATTTTGTTTTAAATAATTATAGCTAAGAAAAAAGCATCTGTAGAAGATACAGATGCTTTTATTTTAATGTTATTTTTTATTTTGTGAATTTATCCAATAAATTTTCAATCCAAGAAGGTTTTATTCCCATTGCTTCTTCAATAGATTTGTTGTTTGGAAGTTTTGAAGCCATTTCAAAGCAATCAATTTCTTTTTCATCATCAAATACGCTACTGAAAGGATTATTATCTTTTTTCTTCCTTCCGCGCATCATAAAACCTGTGTTTCCGCCGCTTCCACCATCGTTGTTCATGTTAGATGCAGCTTTTACCATTGGTTGTGGTCTTCCGATATTTACATCAAAACTCATTGTCCCGATTCCTTATCTTTTTCCCTTATATATATAAAGTCATTTTTTTGTAAATTTTGTTACAATTATAGTATTATTGTTACAAAATTTAATACATTTTTAGCGTGAAAAGCGTGTTATTATTACGCTTAAGGGAATATTACTTTATGTTACAAATAATTTATGTGTTGAAATTATGTAAAATTTTATACGTTAATATATATAAGAGAGCAAATAAGGACGAACTATGTCGATTGTAATTAACACAGATCTAGAATATTTAAAATCACGGTTGAACATTCCTGAAACACGTATGATTGCGTATCAGGCAAAAACTGTTGATGAGATATTAAAGGCTGAAGCTGCTGCAGGTAATCAGGAAGCTGTTAAAATGGCTGCGGATATGTTTACTAATGTTAATCAGTTGATTGAGCTTTTCCAACTTGCTGATGCTGAAAATAAGCTTACTATTATGAATGAGATGACTCCAAAACAGTTGGAAAAACTTGTTCCAATGCTTGAGCAAGATGATTTGGTCTATGGGCTTAATTTCTTTACCCAAGATAGCTTGTTAGATTTATTAAAAGAAATTCCAAAAGAAGA
>JAZLBN010000019.1:0-7026 GCA_045613725.1 Candidatus Gastranaerophilaceae bacterium | reverse complement strand
TTCCGACATTATGAAAAGATTACAAGAGTACAAATTTAATGGTAACATCTACCCTGTTAACCCAAAAGGTGGAGTAATTGAAGGCTTACAAGCTTATACTTCTATCCTTGAAGTTCCAGGTGAAGTTGATTTAGCTATCATCGTTGTTAACCAAAAATTTGTTTTAGATACAATTGACCAATGCCATCAAAAAGGTGTTGGTGGACTTGTTGTTATTACAGCAGGTTTCAAAGAAACTGGTAAAGAAGGTGCTGAAGCTGAAAAACAACTTCTTGCAAAAGTTAGAGAATATGGAATGAGAGCAGTTGGTCCTAACTGTTTAGGTGTTGTAAACACTCACCCAGATGTAAGACTTGATGGATGTTTTGCTGAAACATTACCAGAACGTGGACACATTGCATTCGTTTCTCAATCAGGCGCTTTAGGTGGCGGTATCCTTAACATCTTAAAAGACCTTAACTTAGGTTTTGCACAATTTATTTCTATCGGTAACCAAGCTGACGTTAACGCAGAAACAGCTATGGAATATTGGGAAAATGATGAAGACGTAGATCAAATTCTACTTTACATGGAATCAATTGCTAATCCAGCTAACTTTAGAAAATTAGCTACAAGAATTTCTAAGAAAAAACCTATCCTAGCTTTAAAAGCTGGTAGATCTGCTGCAGGTGCTTCTGCTGCTTCATCTCACACTGGTTCATTAGCTGGTGCTGATAAAGCTGCTAATGCTTTACTTGCTCAATCAGGCGTAATCAGAGAATATTCTTTGAAAAACTTGTTCTCAACAGCTAAAGTATTTGCTAACTGCCCAATTCCAAAAGGTAATAAAGTTGCAATCATTACAAACTCAGGTGGCCCTGGTATTATGGCAACTGACGCAATTTGTGAAAATGGTATGCAAATGGCTCCTATTACAGAAGAAACTAAAGCAAAATTAAGAAGTTTCTTACCTGCTGCAGCTTCTGTAAAAAACCCTATCGATATGATTGCATCAGCTCCAATTGAACACTATACACAAACATTAGAAACTGTTATTGCTGATGAAAACGTAGATATGATTATGGTAATTTACTTACCATTTTTAGGTTTAAAAGATATCGACGTAGCTAAAGCGTTGATGGAAATTAAAGCTAAAAACCCTCAAAAACCTATCATTGGTGTATTTATGACTACATCAAACTTCTTCACTACAATATCTGAAATGGATGTTAATATGCCATTCTTTATGTATGCAGAAGAAGCTGCAGAAGGTTTCTTGAGATTAGATCAACAAAGAAAATGGATCGAAAGACCAGCTGGTGAAATCCCTGTTTATGATGTAAATAGAGAAAAAGCTAAACAAATTATCAAACAATCTTTAGCTGAAGGTAGAGCTCAATTAACTACTCGTGAATCAATCGATGTTCTTGATGCATATGGTATCAGAGTATGTAAATCTGGTTTTGCAACAACTGAAGAAGAAGTTATCAATGTTGGTAATACAATTGGATACCCTGTAGTTAAGAAAATGACTTCAAAAACAACTTCTCACAAAACTGATGTTGGTGGTGTAAGAGTTAACATCCAATCAGAGGAACAATTGAGAGCTGAATATCAAGATTTAATCGCAAAATTAACAGAAAAAGGGTTAATTGAAGGTCTTGAAGGTGTCATCATTCAAGAAATGGTTAAAGGTAACCGTGAAATGGTTTGTGGTATTGCTACAGATCCTCAATATGGTCCAATGATGATGTTTGGTTTAGGTGGCGTATTTATTGAAGTTATGAAAGACGTAACTTTCAGAATTGCTCCTCTAACAGACATTGATGCTGATGAAATGATTAAATCTGTTAAAGCATACAAATTATTAGAAGGTGCTCGTGGTACAACACCAGCTCAAATGGATCAAATTAAAGAAACCCTATTGAGATTATCTCAATTAGTTCACGATTTCAGCTTTATCGATGAGTTAGATATTAACCCATTGTTAATCTCTGAAAAAACCGGTGAAGGTATCGCAGTTGACGGACGTATTAAAGTTCGTATGGAAGAAGCTTTACAATCAATGGGTTGTGAATGTGGTTCTTGCTGTGGATGCTGCCACTAAGGTAAATGATAAAGAATAAAAAAGGCGGTTGCCCTGCAACCGCCTTTTTTATTTATTTAGTTTGCCATAAGATTCCTTCTTTTCCATTGCAATATTGTAGAGCTTGGAATCCTGAAATACCGTGTTCATTGTATATATTATAACCAATTGTTGGTTTACCGTTTGCTCCATAGTAGGTTATTTTTTCTCTATGACCATCATGGGCCTCTCTTTTTTCGTAGATAATATTTCCTTCTGCATCCAAATATTGTGTAACCTTATCCCCTGTAGGTGATTTTTCTATATAACAGTCTGTGGTTGCGACTTTTCTTCCATCGAGACCTCTTTGATGTATATCTTGGATGTCTGTTTTGAACTGTTTTTTCATATTAGAAATACTGTTTTCTTGCATTGCAGCAAATGTAGCTCTTATTATAGCTTTATGGTCAGGACTTGGTTTTGCAGGTATAATGTCGCCACTTTTAATTTGCGCAACTAATTTTGCTATTGAATCGTTATTAACTCTATCTAATGCCATAAAAATCCTCCGTTTTTAACTTCACAATTATATAAAAACAGATTGATTAAAAATAATGCATAAAAAGTATATAGGTTTTACATAATTTAATAAATTCTATTTCTAGTCTCTTTATCAAATTTATACAAATCTGAACTTGCAAATTTAATTTCCAGAGTTTTTTCGATTTTTAATTCAGGATTTAGTTTAGCACAGCATTTGTTATCACCAATATTAAAGTATACAATTTGTTCACTACCAAGCATTTCTTTAATATCAATATTAACTGTTAAAGTTTTATCTCCGTCTGAATTAATCATTTTTTCAGGGCGAATACCATAAATAATATTTTCATCCAGTCCCAAAGTTTTTCCATCGATAAAATTCATTTGTGGTGAACCTACAAATCCAGCCACAAACATATTTTTGGGGTTATTATAAATTTCTTCCGGAGTATCAACTTGCTGGATATCTCCATTATTCAATACAACAATCCTATCTCCCATTGTCAATGCTTCTGTTTGATCATGTGTTACATATATGAATGTTGTTTGTAATTTTTCATGAAGCTTTTTTATTTCTGAACGCATTTGAACTCGTAATTTTGCATCTAAATTAGAAAGCGGCTCATCCATTAAAAAGACTTTTGGATTTCTGACAATTGCACGACCTAGTGCTACACGTTGGCGCTGGCCCCCAGAAAGTTGTTTTGGTTTTCTGTCTAAGTATTCAGTTAGGTTAAGTATTTCAGCAGCTTCTTTAACTTTTTTTTCAATGGTTACTTTATCAACTTTTCTCATTTTTAAACCAAAGGCAATATTTTCTCGCACTGTCATATGCGGATACAGTGCATAACTTTGGAAAACAAAAGCAATATCTCTATCTTTTGGATGGATATTATTTACCTTTTTGTCACCGATATAGATTTCACCATCAGTGATGTCTTCTAGTCCGGCTATCATTCTTAATAGTGTTGATTTCCCACACCCAGAAGCACCAACTAATACTAGAAATTCTTTATCTTTAATTTCTAAATCTACATTATTTATAACAATTTTATTATTGTCATAAGCTTTTCTTACATTTTTAAGAATTACATTACTCATATTATTCCTTTTCAATAGGAAGAACTATTTCATATTTCGTCCCATTTTTATCAGATTTAACTGCTAACAAGCCATCTGCTCGTTTGATTAATATACTTGATGAGCCCAATTTTAATGCCCTCATAAGGTTCTTCTTCCCCTTTTCTAATTGAGCATAAGGCTCGCATAAATATCTCATTTCATCTTCCGGTATTCCAGAACTTGTGTCTTGTATTGTTATTACCAAGTAAGATGATTGTTTATTTGCTGTAATTCCAAGATTGTATTTTATGCAAGTTTCATCACTAGGATGAGATAACTTAATGTATATATAACCCTTATCTGTCATTGAAATAGCGACATCAATTATATTTCTAAATGCGTTCTTTATTGCATTATAATCGGTAAAGACAACACGTTTTTTTATTGTCTCATATGATATATCAAAACCAAGTTTTTTATCATTTAATAATGGTTCATAATCCTTTAATATTGTTTTAAACAATTCAATAATATCAAAGTTTTGGTAATTTGATTCATAAAGTGAAGATTCAGCTTGTGAAAATTCCAAAAATTTGTCCATAAAATTGTATAAATCGTTTGCATTGGTATTAATTATTTTTACATATTTTGCTTGTTTTTCAGATAATTCACCACCTAATCCATCTAACAAACCTCTTGAGAACCCTAAAATAGAGTTTATTGGGGATTTAATATCTCCCTCAAGTTTTGCAAGCATTGCATTTTTCTCACCATTGAAACGAGTTGTTTTATCATCATTAAAAATTTCGTGAGTTAATTTAGTTAGGTCTCTAACGCTTAAACTGTAACCTGTTCCTCGTTTTGATGCGTTAAGCTCTATATAAAAATCTCTACCAGGGATAGTTGCTGTTGCAAGCACGGGTTTTGTTAGTTTTAAAGATGTTGCAATATGATCATGCGCATCTTGAATAATCTGATCAATGTTAATAGGCTCTTCATTTTCATGACTTAATCCAAAAACTTCACATGCTTTTATATTGAAATTTTTTATAAAACCCTTTTCATCAATAAAAATAACTGCATCCGGTAATTGATCGATTGTTTTGAATGCTGTTAAAGCCCACCAAATACTATTAACAAATTTATCCAAGTTCATAATTTGCATTACTTCCTTTTGTAGTATATAATACATCATAACATGAAAAATTTTTGAAAATTTACATGTAAATTTTTGTAATTTTTTTAAGAAGAAAGTAGCAAAAAATATTATTTAGGTGTTTTCTAACCATAAATTGGCATGAAGATAAAACATAGAGAAATTTTCTGAAAGCAAGGTGATACTATGAGAGAAATCGATCACAACAACATTAATAGTTTAAATTTTAAAGGTCTCCAAAAAGTTACCAATGATGGTGCTTTGCCTCAATCTGAGACAATTTCTGCAGAAACAGAAACAAAAGAAATTAAAGACCTAGCAAATATGCCTGCTGCATCTTTAGGTAAGTCTCAAATTGCGTCAGATTCTATTGACAGTGATTTGAAATTCTTAGAAAAGAATCCAAAACTTGTGGCTGAGCTTAATAAGGCAATAGATGCATATGCACAAACTCATTCAGAGGAAGATACTTTAAAAATGATTGAGAAAATGCATCAAGAATTTGTTGCAAAAAAATAATTTTACCCAATACACACTTTCGGGTATTAAATATTTAATACCCACGTTTTTAACCCTTTAAATTTAGTAACTAGTCGTTAGCATTCGTCAAGAAGTTAGTTAGTCCTTGTAATCCAAGTTTATAACTATCTGTTTTGAACCCTGTAATTTGACCAACGCAAACATCTGCAAATAGGGATTCGTGGCGGAACTCTTCTCGTCTGTATATGTTTGAAATATGAACTTCAACAGTTGGGATTTTTACTGCGGTTAAGGCATCTCTTATGGCAACACTTGTATGTGTATAGGCTCCAGCATTAATTATGATGCCATCAAAATTTCCAAGTGCATATTGGATTTTTTCAACAATTTCACCTTCATAATTGCTTTGGAATATTTCAAGGTTTATACCTAAATCAAACGAATATTCGTGCAAATCCATTTCTAAATCTTTATAAGACTTAGAACCATACTGTTCTGGCTCTCTCACGCCTAACATGTTTAAGTTAGGTCCATTAATAATTAAAATGTTTAAATTCTTTTCCATAAATATATTATAGTACAAATTTATAAATTTGTAAATTTTTGTTAAATTTTACAAATTAATTGTAACTAATTTGACATGCTTATTTTATCATGCAAGTACAAACTATCCCAAAATCTCCTCCCAAGATTATTGTTCAAGTCGCAAAAGTTGTGACTTTTTTTTTAGCTATATAAAGAGGTTCAAATGTCTTTGGATGTATAAGTTCTAACAAAGCTTACTCATTAGAAATTGATATTTGAGAGGATACTTCTGCAATAATTCTTGCTATATCTGCTCCGCCCAAAGAAACTTCTAAAATTAGAGGCGCATATAGGAGCATGGTCTCTTTGTATTTCATGGTTTCAAGATCTATGATATTAAACTCCACAAAATCTTCGCCTACGTACATTAATTTCCCGTATTCACCACCTGTAGCCCATCGTATAAATAAATATTGGTTTTCATATTCTTTTAATTTTTCTATCAATTTCATCACATTACCCTATACAATATAAATATTAGTTATATTTTTTATTAAGTCAATTTCTTATAAAATTAAATAGTGAAGGTTTTAACCGAACCATCTTGGTGGTATAATCCACCACCGCAAACGGTTTCTACGACTTTTAATACAACTTCACGGGGTGCATCTATCTGGTTTAAAAGAAACTCTTGAGCGGTATGCTTTATTTTAAATATACATTTCTGAGTTTGATCTGCTGGTATATATAATGATGCAATTTCATGTTCCAAAAGTCTCATCATTTCTTCTTCTCTATCTTTTGCATCTTTTATAATGTCATTATAATTTCCACGTAATGCAATAATACGGTTTGAAAATATATGTCTACCATCATCTCTAAAAAGAGCTTGAGGTTGAAAATTACAGCGAGTAGTAAAACTCATTTTATGCCAAAGTATATTAACAATGGCTGTTGTTTTTGGAGAATCAGCTTCAACATATATATTCTGAGTGGTAATACCACGAGAAGAAAATGATTGTTTTAGATTGTTAGAAACCAAATCTAAACAATCTACCATTCTTGAAAAAATATCATTCATATTAACTGTAGAATGTTGGTAATCCAAAAATTGCTTATACATGTGTGATGAAACTAATTCAACCCTCTCTTGTATAACAATATCTTTTTTTGTAGCTGTTTCTGAATTATCAAAACTTTCAAAATTATTTAGCAA
>JAZLBN010000018.1:0-37071 GCA_045613725.1 Candidatus Gastranaerophilaceae bacterium | reverse complement strand
GCTTTCGCTCACTACAGATACTAATTTTATTAGTTATATACGTAAGCGACATCCAAATTATTGGATGTCGCTTTTGTTATTTCGTATTTTTTCTAAATCTTTTTGAACTGTAGTTGATTTTTCTATTGAATAATATTTGTTGAATGTATCTTGTACTGTTGGATTTATTATCGTTGGAGGACATTGTGCTAAGTATAGATTTTTCGCACCTTTATTTTTTAAGGAAATTATACTTGATATCGTCATGACATCACAAGTTGTTATGTAAAATACTATTTTAGGACTTTCTATAGGATATTTTTCGAATAAATGTTTCAGAATATTTGTAACTAATGGGACAAAATTTCCTACATTAATTGTGTAGATGTTTTCTTTTTTAGATTCATAACTGAAGCTAATTACAAATTCATCTTCTTTTATTTCGTTAAATAAATCGTAAAAATAAGCATGTTGAGATTCTGTATGTGGGTCTAACCCTATTATATACAGATGTTTTATTTCTCCCAAATTTAGTTTATTTGTTATAATTTCGAATACTTGTTTTATTTCATCTAAGTTATAACCAATTTCTGAACTTGGTTTAGTTTTTCCTTTTGAAAATCCTTTTGCGCTTAATGAGGCTTCTATTACTGGTTGAAAATTATTGGTTTCGATTTTTGTTACACCGTTTGGCACTATGTAATCATTAGAAAATAATCTCCCTCTATATAAGTACTCCGTATTATTTTGAGAATTTTTTGTTAGCAATATTGCTCCTGGAAATGTTGCAAAATCAAGGATACAACTTTCTGTTGAGTTTCCGTAATGAGCTTTTAGATGTTTAAATTGTTTAAATTTATCTAGCGCATGTGTTATAAGTAAGTTTGAGTGGGTGTAGATATCAATATTTTTATCAATAGTATCTAGTAGTATTTGATATAGGTCAAAAAAATTGTTTCCTGAAACAAGGATGGCTTTCCCTGATGTTGTTGAGTGAGATACGTTTGTTTTTTCTATTCCATTAAAAGATTTAAGTAAAAGTTCACTTATTTGTAATTGCATTTGATTATCGAGTTCGACCAGTTTGTTTATTTTTACTAATAATTGCGCTGATGTTACTTTGTTATGATTGAATATATCAAGCGTTTTTAATAGTTCTTGATATGCATTTTGGTTGAAAGAATTAAAATCTTTTAGTTTTATTAGGTTTAAACTAACACTTTTAAGTACTATTTGAAGTACTGCATTTAAGTTCTTTTCTTCTTTTGTTAGTTTTTTAAACTTTTCAAGTAGAATTTTTTCTCCAAATGCAATCATTGACGCAATTGATGTTTTTTCGTTAATTGTTTTAATGCTTTTAATTTTATTCGCTTGTATGTTTTTTTCTTTGCATAACTGTACGTAGAAGTTTTTGACTTCTTCTAATATGTAATATTCAGCAATTATGATTGAGTGTAATTGCTTTTCGCTGAATTCGTTAATTGAGATAAGGCTAGCAAGTGAATATATTGTTTTGTATCGAATTTCTTCATTCTTTGCTCCTAAATTCCCAAGATTTAATATGTAGTGTGCGATATGTTGAAGTAGTAATATTGCAACTTCTTCTAATCCTGAAATAGTTGGTGATATTGAGCAGGTGCCTCTTGAAGTACATTCGTTTATGTCACTGTAGCTGTTTTTAAATTTATTGTTTTGTGTCATTGTCTTTCCTAAAGTTTTTATGTATATATTTTATTATTTCCTCGGATTCGTATATTTTGTCTTTTGTTGTGTTGTTGTATAAAAATGGTACTTGATCTTTCCCACCCAATGATAATAATCTTAGAGTATTTTCTTTGTTTAAAATGTCGTACTTTTTAAATTTTATATTATTGTTATTGAATTCTTTTAATACTTTTTGACAGTATGGGCAGTCTTCTAATATAAATAACTCGAGCATATTACCTCCTAATATTGTGATTTTAATATGTTTTATTTTTCTAATAACTAGCCAAATGTATATCTGATTAAGTAGTTTCTTTAATTGCAAATTTATAATTTTTATACTAAACTTCAGGTATGAAAAATAAGAAGAATATTTTATTTGTATTTGGAACACGCCCAGAGGTTATAAAACTTGCACCGGTTATTTTGGAGTTAAAAAAATATCCGGATAAGTATAGAGTTATCATATGTAATACAGAGCAGCAAAAAGAATTGTCGAATCAGACTTTGGCATATTTTGGATTGCAGGCTGATATTAATTTGGATTGCATGAGAGAGAATCAGTCGCTTGTTGAAATTCAGTCACGTATTTTAACCTCTCTAGACAAAGTTTATGCGGATGAAAAAATTGATGCTACTGTTGTTCAAGGTGATACAATGACTGTTTTATGCGGAGCGTTAGTTAGTTTTTATAGAAAGATTCCTGTGTTTCATGTTGAAGCTGGGTTGAGATCTTATGATATTTATGAACCGTTTCCGGAAGAGGTTATGCGTCAGATGACATCTCGTGTTGCTCAAATGCATTTTGCACCGACTGATAAAAATAAAAAGGCGCTTCTAGATGAAGATGTTTCTGAATCAAAAGTTCATGTTACAGGTAATACTGTGGTAGATGCTTTATTCTGTCTATCTGAATCAACATTAGAACAGGCTCGTAGTTTCTTTGTTGAGAATAATATTGAAATTGATGATAAGTTGGTTTTAATTACTGTTCATAGACGTGAAAATCATGGTGATAGGATTGATAATATTTTAGAAGCAATAAAAACTCTTGTAAAATTATATCCTGATCATAAGTTTGTTATTCCGGTGCATCCTAACCCGAATGTAAGGTGTAAGGTTTATTCTGTTTTAAGTGAGTTTGAGAATGTTCATTTATTAAAACCTTTGGATTATCCTTATTTGGTTTATTTGATGAAAAATGCCAAGCTTATTTTGACAGATTCAGGTGGTATTCAAGAGGAAGCTCCGTCTTTTGGTTGTCCTACGCTTGTTATGCGTTATGAGACAGAACGTCAGGAAGGTATTGATGCTGGTGTTTCTGTTTTAGTTGGAGCTGATTATGATAAGATTCTTTCTTATTCTTCGGAAATTCTGTCAAAATCAAGAGAAGAAACAAGATTAAAAGCTGTAAACCCTTATGGTAAAGGTGATTCTGCTATCATAATTGAAGGCTTGATAAGTCAATATTTTGAACTTTAATTAAATAAATAAAAAGCAAGTTTTGCAACTTGCTTAGACATAAAATGTTTTAGGGATATATTTAACTTTTTTGAGGTTTAAGTCTTTATTTGATGATAGATGTTAATCTATCGTCTATTTTTCTATCAATTTTTTTCATCATTTTACGCATTCTTAAATCTTGACGATTATCGATTGATTGATTTATAGATAATTCTTGTCTGTATCTTCTGTACATTTGAATTTCTCTATCCTTGATGTCTTTTTTTATAAGAATTTTTTCATCTTCTTCTGTAATATCTTTTGATATTTTAAAAATTACAGCAAATAAAGCCAACGCAAACACTACAGATAGTATTTTATCAATTGGGAATGATTCACCAACTATTGCGGTACCGCCATCAATTGATTCAATCATTACAGTAGAGTTTTTAATATTATTAGCTGAAATATAGATTTTAATTTTGTTCTGAGCTGAGTTTTCTATAACTAAGCTGTCGATATTGTTTGTGCCTTTATAAATAGCATTAACTGTATCAGCAGAAGTAACTCCAGTTAATTCTAGAACTAATTCATTATTTGACGGAGTCTTTTTTGTAACCTTAGCAAATTTATCAGAACCAAGTACAATATTATATCCAGAATTATTCTTTTCTAATGTAATTGTATGCAAACCATTTGTAGCAGCTTTAGCCCCTACCATTGTAAATATAAATGTAATTAAGAATGTGAATATTAAAAATAATTTTCTCAATTCTCTTCCCTCCCTAATCTACACATCTATACTACTATTCTTTTTTGCATAGTACATCAATCTATTGGTTTAGATGTCTAATACCAAAGTTTTAAATTTTTAGTTAAGAAATGTAACGAAAATAATCCATGCTGAAATTTGATAATTTTTTAATCCTTTATATAGGTGTAAAGAACACGAGATATCAGGAGAATAAACAATGATTTTATTATTCGGAGACAAGGCTACTAAGAATGCTTCAACAACTAAAACTAATAGTGTTAAGAATACTCCGGTAGAAAATTCAGGTATTTTAGCTATGAATTTAGGTGGTACAAAAAGTTTATTAACTGTTGCCGAATATGATTCATATGTATCATCATCTCCTGTTGTAGTGGATTATACAATGTATGCTGATAGTGATTTTAGTGGTTCAGAATCAGGGTTTATGAGCGATTTTTCAGCAGCTGTAGCTGTTTTAGGTGACTGCGGATTTAGTTCAGGTGGATTTGATTGTGGCGGAGCTTCTTATTCTTCTTGTTCATCAAGTTCATCTTGTTCATCTTTTGCTTCAGTTTGTTAAGATTTTATAATGATGGATGATATATGAAAGAGTAGATTAATTTCTACTCTTTTTTGTTTTATTTTATTTTTTATTTTTTATTTTTTTTTTTTTTTAGATTAAAAATTTTTTTATTACATTGTAACAAAATCTTAACAATTCGCTTAAAATATTAAAGTTTTCAGAAAAAATGCCGATTCTATAAGTAAGGAAATTTACGAAAACTCGAAAGGAAACTGTAAGCAATGGGAATGGCAGCATCACAAGCTAGATTATTAACTATCACAGCTCGTTTGGCTGATAATGAGTTGAGATCTCAAACCATCAATAATGCAAAAATGCGTTTGGCTGCTCAGAGCTCTCGAGTTAGTGAAAATTATATTAATGCATTAAATAATGCTACATTAAAATTTTCAAATTTTGATGATAGTGGTAATGCTTTATCTCAAAATTTGACTTACAATGCATTAACAGCATATAGCTCATATAACAATCAATATGGATTAGTGAATTCAGCAGGTTTATTGTTAGTAAATGAAACAGATGCTGCGAATTTTGCTAATGCTAATGGCAATTTGAATGCATTTTTACAATCTTATGGTCTTTCATATACTACAACTTATTTCGATGAGTTAGGTGCTATAAAAAATAATGTTTATCCTGCTCCATTTAATAATATTTCACCGGATGAATTGAAAAGTATGTATGAAGCTTATGGTAGTTATGAATCTTCTATTGAAGTTCAGAATTATGAAAATGCATATTATGTATATGACGCTTCTTTGCAAAACTTACAAAAAGCTGGTTCAGAAGCATTATTAAATGTTTTCAAAACTAATACTTTAGCAACAGTTGTATTCAATCAAAATGGCATTGTTGAGGACGCTGACCAGAATATTAGCTTATCAGGATTGTCAGAGACTAATACTCTTGATGCTAATGTTCAATTATTCTTAAATGCATTCACATCAACTGATAATACTCATACTAATGTTAGTGACTTAAATCATGGTTATAATAATCTTTATAATTTAAATAATTTAGTTGAATTAGGTTTGATTTCTGAAGAAGCTAAGGATATGTTGAAGTCTACCATCGATTACAAATCTTATCCAGTAAGTGGTGATCCTGCAACTGGTGGCATAATTTGGGGTGCTAATACAACACCTTCTGCAGCTGTTTCTCAGAGAACAGAAATTCTTTATCAAAAAGAGAATAATGAGACTTCATATAAAGATGAAACTACTGGCGAAACAGTTACTGTTACATCTGAGATATATAAATTTGAAGATGGCGTTACTGTTACTGTAGATTCTAACGGTAAAGTTACAGGTTACACTTTACCTTCTACTGAAATAAGTAATGTTAATCCAAATCTAAATGTTGCAGAAAACTCTTATGATTTAGAAACTTTTATGAGTTTATTACAGTTACAAGATGTATATACTGAAGGTGAACAGTCTTATACAGATTGTTATAAATATCAGGCTGAAGAAGTATTGAATTCTAAGGGAGAATATGAAACTCATTTCTACAGAGAGTACTTGATGTTTGATAATAGTAAGTTGATGCCTAATTTGATTAATAGTACTGAAAACTTACTTTCTGAAATTACTACACTTGTGAATTATGAAAAATTCGTGAAATTATTAGAACAGAACGAACTTTTCAAAACTCTTTGTAGTCCAGATACACCTTTAGAATCAATGTCAGGAGAAACATTATCAGAGTTAGCTACTAAATACACTGTTGCAAAAAACGATTTCTTTGGAAAAATTTTCAGTGATGATAAAAATTATCCTGTAACAGTTGGAGGCAAAGAATATGCTTCAAGTTTAGATTATATAATAAGTGCATTAGATAACAATGATGTTGCTTTTTATGATGAAAATAACGAACCAGTTCTTCTAACAGCAAAAGATTTAACTGATATTGATTTTGTTTTAAAAGTAATTAAAGAAAAAGGTTTAAAACAATCTGAATCTTTCAATACTATTATTAAAGAATATTTGATTGATAATTTGATTGCTGAGTATGGTGAACCAAAATATGCTTGGGTTGATGAAAACGATACAACTAATTCTGGAAATGCAGATGCTAAAGCTCAATGGTACACTAACTTATTCAATAGAATGAATCAAGGTTACAAAACATTAGAAAATGGTTTATGTGCTTCAAAAGAATGGATTGAATATGCGCTTGAAGCTGGTATTGTATCATTAGAACAAGTTGATAAAAATTTCAAATGGAATGGTTTAAACTATAAAACTTGTACTAAAATTATTGAAGAAACTGACGACGCTGCAGTTACAAAAGCTGAGGCTGAGTATAACAGAGCAATGAATGATATCGAAGCTAAAGATAATATTTATACATTAGAATTGAAAAATATTGATACTGAACATACAGCATTACAACAAGAATATGATGTTATTAAAGGTGTAATTGATAAAAATATTTCAAGAACATTCAAATTTAATCAAAGTGCGTAATGAGTTTAATATAATTCGCGTGTCTAGAATAGCCCCTAATTAAAGGGGCTATTCTAATTTTGTCATGTAACATTTAGTCAATTGATTATTGAAAATACTATTTTAGCGCATAAAATTGATATAGAGGTTAGTTATTGAGAAGGGATATTTTGCGTATATGTTGAAGTTTGATTATCGTAATGCAGATGTTTCTGTTATTGGTGAGGAACATGGTTTAGATATAATGAGCGTGTTCTCAGAGTATAAAGATAAAATTGCATCAATTATATCAGATTTAAATAAACGTAAGGATAAACCCGGACAATATCTTCAGTGGATGAATTTGGGATATAATGAGGAAACTCTTTGGTATGTAAAAGAATATGCATCACTGGTGAGAGGTCGCTTTGAGAATATTCTAGTATTAGGTATTGGCGGTTCTGCGCTTGGCGGTTTAGCTGTTACAGAGGCGCTATTAAAACCTTATTGGAATTTTTTGTCGCCAGAACAAAGAAATAATTTCCCAAGAATATTTTTTCTGGATAATATTGACCCTGATTCGATGAATGGTCTGTTAGATATGTTGGATTTGAGTAAGACATTGGTTAATGTTATTACTAAGTCTGGTTCTACTGCTGAAACGATGTCACAATTTATGATTGTTAAAAATCGTATGAAAGAGTTAATGGGTGATGATTACAGAAAACATATTGTAGCAACTACTGACAAACAAACTGGAGTTTTAAGACAGATTGCAGAACAAGAAGGATATAAAACTTTTGTTGTTCCTGATGATGTAGGTGGTAGATTTTCTGTGTTTTCAGCCGTTGGGTTATTGCCGTTTGCACTTGTTGGTATTGATCTTGATGAAATTATGAACGGTATTAAAGATATGGATTTATCTTTAAAAAATACTGATATTCATGAAAATATTGCTGCTCAAGCAGCGTTGATTCAATATATTATGGATACAAAAAAGTCTAAAAATTTATCAGTTATGATGCCTTATTCCAGTCGCTTAAAATATGTATCGGATTGGTTTGTGCAGTTATGGGCAGAGTCATTGGGTAAGAATGTAGATAATCAAGGTAATCCTGTAAATATTGGCCCTACTCCGATTAAGGCTCTCGGTGCGACAGATCAACATTCTCAGATTCAACTTTATAATGAAGGTCCTAATGACAAAGTCATTACTTTTATACGTGTGGGTGAATTTGATACTACATTACAAATTCCTAATATGTTTGAATATACAGGTATTGGTTATTTAGGTGGTAAGTCATTAAATGATTTAATGAATGCTGAAGCTGATTCAACAAAGGTTTCTTTATCGGATTACTCAAGACCTACTTTGACAATAACTATACCTAAAGTTAGTGGATATTATGTTGCACAACTTTTGTACATGCTTGAAGTTCAGACAGCAATTGCTGGTGATCTATATAATATTAATGCTTTTGATCAGCCAGGTGTTGAGCAGGCAAAAAATTATACATATGCTTTGATGGGGCGTGCTGGGTATGAAGAGTCTGCTCGTGTGCTTCAAGAAAAAATGTCAGAATTATGTAACCATTAATACTGGATTTTTTTTATTAAACCTCTTATAATTATCATTAAAATAAGTGGGGTGATTATATGAGTAAAGTTAATCCAATAGTTCGTAGTACTGCTAGTCGCAAGATTCATATTGACTTGAATACTTCAAATGTTGCCGATCCTGCTGCTATTATGGCTGCGGTTTCACATTTAAGTAGTACTTGCTATACCAGATATGGTTCAACTATAGATTTTTATATCCCTGCTAATGAAGTTGATTATTGGGTAAATAAAGCTGAAGCTCATGGATTAAATGTGGTATCGTAAATGAAATTAATTTTAAAAATTCTATTTGTTATTAGTTTGTTGGTTTTTGGAATTTCTTCATCAGAGGCTTTTTTACTCAAAGGTTCTATTGAAAAGGTTCCGGATACTTTTTTTGGTTCTTGGCGAGTTGTTTCTAATTTAAAATCAACAGATTCGCCTGTTACTTTTAAGTCAAAAGGTCTTGATTTGTGGAACATATCACAAGAAAATAACGTCATAAAACTTAGTAATCCTTTTTCTGGAGCTTCTGCTGAGATTTCACTTAAAGAAGTTTCTGGTAATTCGATTACATTTACAAAAAGTGGACAATATGATAATAAAATTGTAACTGATTCTATTAGTATATTGGTTAATGAGGATGATTTTATTGGTATAGATACGATAAGTGTAGATACTATATCTGATATTGATGGTAGTGTAAGAAAAACTGAAACTGCAGTGTATTCAATAGTCGGTGAAAGAATATCTGGACAAAGTGTAAAGAATAATTGAGGAGAATATATTTATGGAAATAAAAATTTTTGATACTGTTATATTAGGAGGAGGTCCTGCAGGTTTTTCGGCTGGGCTGTATGCATCAAGAGGTGCGGTATCGACTGCAATTGTGGATGTGAATATGCTTGGTGGACAACCTTCAAATTATTTAGAGTTAGAAAATTATCCGGGGTTTTCCGCAATTGGCGGTTTTGAATTGATGGAAAAATTTGAAGAACATGCTGATAAATTTGGAGTTGAGAAATTTCCGATGCAAGAAATAACATCTGTTGATTTGATTTCAAATCCTAAAGTAATTAAAACCGGAGAATATGAGTTTAATGCAAAAACTGTTATTATAGCTACTGGAGCAAAGCCTATGAAATTAGGTGTATCAGGAGAAGCCGAATTTGTAGGTAGAGGTGTAAGTTATTGTGCCGTTTGTGATGGAGCTTTTTACAAAGATAAAATTGTTGCGGTTGTTGGAGGCGGTAATTCTGCTGTTGAAGAAGCTATGTATTTAACAAAATTTGCATCAAAAGTCTATTTAATTCATCGTAGAGATGAGTTGAGAGCAGATAAAATTGTTCAAGAGCGAGCGTTTAAGAATGAAAAACTTGAATTTGTTTGGGATTCAGTTGTGACAGAGATTAAAGGTTCGGGTATGGTTGAATCAATTGTTCTTAAAAATGTTAAATCGAATGCTTATTCAGAATTAGCTGTTAATGGTGTATTTCCTTATATTGGAATCACTCCTAATGTTGAGGGTTTTAGTGGGCAAGTTGCTCAGGATTCAAAAGGTTTTATTGTTGTTGATGAAACTATGCAAACATCAATCGAAGGAGTATTTGCGATTGGCGATGTTAGGGTTACTCCGTTAAGACAAGTTGTTACTGCTGCTGCTGATGGTGCAGTTGGTGCTGTTTATGCAGTAAAATATATTGAATCACTGGAACATGTTGCTGTATAATAAAATATTTAGATTTTGCATAGAACCTGTCAAAAAATATTTTGACAGGTTTTATGTTTTATATGTTAACTATTATCGCTGCAAATATTGATAATAAGAAAAAAAATATTGCGAATCATTCCTCATCTGTAAATTTATTATCGGATGTAAATAGGTTTGCAATTAAATCAATGCCAGATTCTATAAATATTTCATTTGCTGGTGATGTTCCTACAAATATTTTTAATGTAGATCAAGCGAAAAATATTAGTGGTATTCATTGTCCTGTTTGTGGTGTGAAAATGTTTACCGAAAATGAATATAAAAATTTGTTGCAAGAATCTGAAACTATAAGTACTCCGAAGGAATTGGCGAATTTATTATTAGCTTACAAGGATTACGTCCCTTCAAATATGAGAAAAATGCTAGAGGATATTGACAATACTGCAAATTCATCAAATACGGATATGCATGATTTTTATTTTAAGCTTCGATCTGTAGCGAATAATAGGTTTCATAAAAGAGTTTTTTATGCATCATCTAAGCTGAAAGGGTTTGCAGAACCTCTAAGAGATGAGGTTAAGTCAGATGTTCTAACTGCAGCAGATAAAATGTTAAAAGTAAAGTCTTATAATGACTTTAAGAATATTTTTGTTGAACTATACCAAAACCCTAATTTAACGCAATCAGAAAAGAATTCATACACTCGAAATATATTGCATGATGTTAAATCTGCAGGTATCTTCTTAGGTGTATTTTCTTTTCCTGCAAGTCAAATGACGCCAAATGAATTAGCTAAAACCTTGATTACTCGCATATTTTCGAAATCACTAATTGAATCGTCTACAATTCAAAATAATGATTGTTTTGGAGATTTAAGAAATAATTCGGTGTTATTATGCTCAAAATGCCATAGAAACAAACCTGAACATACTTTTGTTGATTTTAAGAATATTAAGGTTCAGTCATTACCATATATAAAAGATAATTTTAATACTTATCTTTCAGATATTGCAGCTTTAATGGGTAAGAGAGAGTTGGATTATGATCCTATGTATTTCAATGATTTTTGTTTTTATGTTAATAAGCTTTCAGGTTCTAGAATAGTTTTCGATGAAGTTGCTTTAACAAGACTTAAAAATTTGCGATATTTGTCCACTCGAAGGGATCGGTTTGAACCAGCTGAGCAAACTGAGGTTGACATTCCTTGTGCAGGTTGCGGCTCAATTATGTTACCACATGCTAATAGACGTCTAATAAGACATGATTTGCAAAATTCAAAAACGCCAAAAGAATATCTTGATGTTTTAAATAAATATAATAAATATATTGGTGCATATTCAATTGATTTGTATAAAATATTTAAGTTGATTGTTGAACAAAATCCAACAATTACTATTGAGGAGTTTTTGCCTTTATTTGAGCATAAGGTTAATAAACTTTCTGACGTGCAGATTGATAATGCGTTATTAGAATTTGAAAGAAATAAAGAGTATTTCTTAAAAAATGGTACTCCGGAACAAAAAGAATATTTGTTAAAGTTTGATAGCCAACTGTATTCAACTTTAGAGTCAGGTCGTTTTTCTGATTATAAATTTATCGACATATTTGAGTCTATTACATCGGGAATAGATTTAAATGCATACAAAATGCCTAAAGCTATATATGTGTTATTAGATGATTTTAGAAAAATAGCGCACATTAATTCTATTTCTAGGTATTCTGAACTTGATGCTAAGTGTGATAAAGATCCAGTTGAAACCATTGCTTTTAACATGTTTAAATCTGATGTTTTTACGATTGATCATTTGGTTTCCATGGCTAAGGGTGGTAGTAGAACTAAAGATAATCTTATAGGTTTGTGTAAGTTTTGTAATACTTTAAAAAGTGAAAAAGGTGTAAGAGCTTGGTACGTTGAAAATTTTGAGGTCAGGAAGAATTTTCATAAGCATCTATTAGTAATTGACGATATGGCTAAAAAAGGGCTTATCTCTGATTTTGATACTTGGGCTCGTGATGTCGCAGAAAAAATGTATGAATTAACTTATGGCAAGTATGATATTCGTCATTTATTTAAAAATGATAAGTAATCATCTAAAGAAAATATTAATTTTATGCTCACGATATAAAGATTATGTAAGGAAATTAAAGTTTGTTTAAATTTTAACTTATAATAATAATGTAGATTACGACAAATGGAGATTTTAACATGCAATTAAACAAAATTCTTTCTAAATTGGAAACTGCCGATAATGTAACTAAAAATAAGTTAGAAAATGAATTAGTAAGTATGGGTACTTCAGTTTTACCTGAGCTTGTTAACCAATTACAACTTGTTAGAGGTGTTAAAAGAGGTGTAGTTGCTATGACTCTTATTAGATTAGGTGATGTTTCTGTGAAATATTTGGAACAAGCTGCTCATGATAATAAAGATTTTGAGTGGGTTGCGGAATACCTTATTAGAGAAATTCGTGGTTTAGCTGCATAATAAAAGATATATGATTAAGTAGAAAGGATTAACGGATGATGTTAATCCTTTTTATTTTTGGTAAAATAAGTAGCATGAGAGAGCACGATAATTTTAAGTATACATGTTTGTTTGGTGGTGGAGCCATTCGAGGTGCTGCACATGTAGGAGTGTTGAGAGCATTTAATGAAATAGGCATCATTCCTACAACTCTTGCGGGGTCATCTGTAGGTTCCATGGTAGCAGCTTTATATGCTGTCGGGTATACTGTTGATGAGTTGGCAGACGTTTTTTTATCTGTTAATTTTGAATTGTTTAGGGATATTAGTTTTGGGTTTTCTAATAAATTTGCATTGAGTAAAGGTGAAGTTTTTCTTGAATGGATGCGAGATTTGATAGAACGTAAATTCTATGGTGATGAATACCGAAAAGGTAAGTCAAAACATGTAACTTTTAATGATTTAAATAGAAATTTGATTATTATTTCCACAAATATGAAAGATTGTGTATCAAGAGAATTTTCAAATTTTGAAACACCTGATTTTGAAGTTGCATTAGCTGTTAGGATTTCATGTTGCATGCCAGGTTTAATGAAACCTCTTACCTATGAAGAGGATTTACTTGTAGATGGTGATTTGATGAAGGGAATGCCGATGTGGTATCTTTCTAAAAATCTTCAAAATACTAAGGATCGTCTTTTAGAAATACGCTTAGAAGGTACTTATGCGGATTCTGATCTTACACCAATAGACTATGTTAATGGTATGTATACTTGTATCACATCTACAGAAACGAAGTTTATAAAGTCATTGTATAAAGAATGTGATAAATATGACTATTTGGTTATTAATACCGGAGATGTAGTTGTTGTTGATTTTAATTATCCAGCCCAAAAGCGTCAAGCAATTATGCAAGATGGGTATGATCAGACTATTCTTTACTTTAAAAATGAATTATTGCAAAAGAAAAAAAATATATCTAATATTTATTCTGAAATTCTTGATAAGTTGCGCATGACTCAAGAATTCATGCTTAGAAAAGATTTTATGGCTGCAAAGTATACAGTTTCGGAACTGTTTGTTTTTATGTTCAAGCATAAAAATGTAATTGATGTTGAGCTTTTAGACGCAATTTCTATGTTTTATAAATTCTTTGCGTCAAATATTAAAGTAGGTTTGTTTGGCCATTCAAGTTGTTATAATGCGCCTGCGGTTAGAGAAGCTTTACTTTCAATAATTTCAGATCTTGATAATCGTATTGATCAAATTAATTTATATTTAACTAAATTTTCTGTTTGACAATGAATTATGTTTGTTTTATTATATTTCTACAGCCGATATAAATTTAGGTTGTTGATAATTAAATAACTCGCTCTAGTGGCGGAATCGGTAGACGCGTTGGACTTAAAATCCAATCGGGAGCAATCTCGGTGCCAGTTCAAGTCTGGCCTGGAGCAATTCTTAAAAAGACTCACATTTGTGAGTCTTTTTTATTAGTTTAATTAATAATATTTTTATGCGAAATAATAACATGCTATTTTCAAAAATTTAGTCTTGTAAGTATTTGAAAATATTATTCCCTTTTGATATTGCTTTTTGAGTTTGAGAATCAGGCATAATTTTTTTATTATTACCTAAATAGAAAACGCAATTTTTAGTAAGTCCGTATTGCTCTGGAATATCATAGAAAGAGTATATTTTGCAGTTTCGGTTGCTAATTTCGCAGAGAGTATCAGCTTCTTTTTCAAAATGTATTTTTACATTTGTATTTTTAATTTTTTTTAATTTAGTACTAACGACATTGTTTTCAATTTTTGAGTTTGGATAGAACTTTGCAAACTTATTAGCAATATCTAAGCCACTTTGATCTTTAGATATTATCATTTTAGGCAAAGTTTCATTAAGTACATTTTGGGTATTTACGCAAAGACTGCTACGTACTATTTCTCCCAAATTTTCTGGTTTTTTAAGGAACTTTGCAGTGATTGTTAATAATGCAAGTGGGATTATTATGTTGAATGTAAGTGCGAATGCTGCCCACTTCATTTGTATTATTCGAAAATCTTTTGGCTTCTTCCAGAAATCTTCTTGATAAGCCCATTTATTTCCATTTATTCCACAATATAATTGAAAAATTAGTAATGCTAACCAATTCAAATTATATGGCAATTTAATCAAAAATAAAGGTATTATTAAAAGAGTAAACCAAATTTTGTATTTTATTCCCCAGATAAATGTCAGTAAAAATGCACCCCAATTAAAATCTCTTAGCTCATTTGGGATTTCTCTACCTTTATCATTAAATAGTATTTTATTTATGTTCATTGTTTTATATTAGAGGTTATTTTTTAGTATGTCAACATTTCTATTTTGTTATTATAGTTTCAAAACTATGCCAGTTAAAGTCTTTTAGTGATACTTGTTTTTGTATGTTTTCTAAATCTTGGTTTTTAAGGTCTGAAAATTGTGTTGTTATGTCGTTATTTAAATCTATTATTGGCAATTTAAATTCAGTAGAGATTTTTTCTACTTTAATATCGTAGTTTATTGCCAATGTTTTTACGTTTGATAATAATCCAATAATGATAGCATGGAACCTCATTGCTATAAGGTATTCTGATTTTGCAATTTTTTCAATTATTTCGTTATCATTGAGTGAATAATAAATGTTTGTTTTTATATCAGGATTAAGCATGTTGAGAGATTTTTGAAATTTGTTACAAACTTCTAAATCTATTGAATCTTGGAATGAATATATGTCTATAATTTTGTCGTGAAATTCGCATGAGATTTTTTGAGCTAATCTATCAATAAAATCATCGTTCATTGTTTTGAAATCTCTCAATTGTATTGCAACTCTAGGTTCTTTCTCTGTTTTAGGTATTGTAGTTGAAAATATTGGGTCACATACTAATTCTGATTCGACCCCCCAAGTTTTAAGCAGTTCAAAACTTTTTGAATCTCTAACACTTATGTATTTGCAATGTTTAAGTATTGTTTTGGTCAAAAGAATTCCAAATTTGTTATTAATTGGTCCAATTCCTTGCGCAAAAATAATAACTTTTTTTCTAAATATTAGTGCTATAGCTATTATGGATAAATAATATAGTAAACTTTTGAGGCTAGTCACATCTTGGAGTAAGCTTCCTCCTCCTGATACTAGGTAGTCAGTTTTTAATATAGCTTCTATTATGTTTTGTATGTCGAAAGTTTTAATAGCTCTTATGTATTTAAATTTGCTTTTTGTATATTCTGGATTTGAGGAAATAATTGTTATTTTATTTCTTTTATCCTCTTTTAACTTTTGAACTAAGACTGACAAAATTGCTTCGTCCCCAAAGTTTTTAAATCCAAAGTATCCAGATAAAACAAATCTTTTTTTCATTACTACTCCTCGGATTTGAATATATTGTACACTTCTTCATTATATGGAATAGATTTTATAGCACCAATACCTTGAGCTTGTAAACCCGCATCAATTGAGGCTATTTTTGCTGCTTCAACAGGTGAATATAACTTTGCAATAGCGTGTAGAAATGCTCCGTTGAAGGCGTCTCCAGAGGATGTTGTATCTATAGTATGCTCTGTATAAAAAGGTACGAAAGAGCGAGCCCCTTGAGTATTAATATGATACCCTTTGTCATTACTTGATTTTATTATAGTTGTTTGAACTCCCCTGTCGCTTATGTGTTTCATAATGTTTTCAATTGAGTCTATTTCAAAAATACTTTTTGTGTCGTATTTTGAACTCATAAATAATATATCTGTTAATGGTATTATTTCTTCAAAATATTCTTTTGCATCATCTGGTGTTGATATTGCAGAAGAGTAATTAGGGTCATACGCTGTAATAATTCCATTTTCTTTTGCTAATGTAAAAGCTTTTTTTACCGCTTCTCTAGCTGTTAATGATAAAGATTGGGTAATTCCTGATGTATATAGGATCTTTGTGCTTTTAATATAATCTTCGTTGATATTCTCAATTGAAAGTTTTGCAGGAGCAATTTTCTTTCTGTAATAAATGAATTCTTTATCTTCACCGGTTGTTCTTGATACCATATACAATCCGTTAATATCATCTACGACATTTACGTATTGGGTGTCTAAACCTTCTTTTTCCCAGCTTGAAAGCATATAGTCTTTATAGACGTCATTACCGACGCAAGTAATAAATCCAACATTTGAATTTAATCGTTTAGCCGCAATTGCTACTACTAGGGAATCCCCGCCATAATATTTATGCAAACATTCGGCATCTTTTAGTTTTTGGTTTGTAGAAAACTCTATCAAGCTTTCGCCTATGGTAATTAGGTCAAATTGTTTATTAGTCATTTATTTTAAGCTCTCCAATAATTCTTTAGTTCTTTTTGTTATTTCACTGTAAGAATTACAATTTGTAAGTTGTCTACCGACGCCAACAGCAATTGCTCCAGCTTCGATATAAGACTTAACTTCGTCAAGCTGAACATTTCCTTGTGGAATAATATTTAAAAAAGGCATTGGTCTTAGTAAGTTTTCAATGTATTGCACTCCACCCATTGCTGTTATTGGATATATTTTTACTATAGGTATTCTACATTTCCATGCGTTATAAGCTTCGTTAGCTGTTGATGTTCCTGCAATAAAAGGAATTTGTTTGTCTTTTGAAATTTTAAGTAAATTTGTTTGGAAAATAGGTGATGAGATAATTTTTGCACCAGCATCCATTGCAGCTTTTGCTTGAATGGATGTAATAATTCCTCCAGCGCAAATAATAGCTTCTGATGAGATTGCCTCGATTGCTCTAAATACATCAGTATTTTCGACATTTACTTCCATGACATCTAGTCCACCATCAACTAATGCTCTAACTTTATCGATAACATCTTGTTTGTTGCCACTTCTGATAATTGGTAATACTTTATTTTCTTTTAGTTTTTCTATTAAATTTATGTTCATAATTTGTCCTTTTTTTTGAATTTATTATATCATAATATTAATTAGGGGAGAAGTTTTATGAAAAAGTTAAAGTTTAAGTGGTTTTATATTAATTCTTTTATAGTTTATATTGTACTTATACTATTCTTTTCTTTAGTAACAATAATGTTTTTGGAACAATTTGCATATAATTTTCTAGTGTCACATTTTGTGCCTGTTAATCATGGTTCAAATGATATTATAGAAGTTGTTGTTGACGATAGGTCAGTTGAAGAAAAAGGCAGAAGTTGGAATCGCTCGGATTATGCAGATATCCTTGCCTATTTTCATAAGTATACTAACGCTAACGTAATAGGTTTGGATGTTTTAATGTCGACTTATGATGATTCAAATTCTACTGATAAAAAATTGCTTAATCAAATTTCTAAAATGGATAATTTGGTAGTTGCATTTTTACCAGAATCAACTTCTGATTTTAGTGATGAAGAGTTGTTAGTTGATTTTTCGAAAAAATTCGCGGTTAAAACAACTGCATCAACTAATTTTGGAACCTTGTTTAATGGTTTAAAAAATTCTTCTAAAGAGTTATTAACTAATACAAAATATTTTGGTTCTGTATTAGTTGAGAAAAGTCAAGGTGGAGATAATGTTATTTCTTCATCTAATTTGGTAAAAATTGATGATAATTATTACCCATCTTTAGCTTTAAAAATGTATTTAGTTGAAAATAATGTTAATGATTTAGAACTTGATTATTTTAGTCTAACTGTACCAAAAACTGGTTTAAAAATACCTGTTCTGTATAAATCAAATGGGTTGTTTAAAACAAATTTAAGATTTTATAAAAACTATTCAAATGAGTATTCTCATATTACGGTACCGGCATATGTTGTTACCGATACTTATTATGCATTAGAAAAAGGTATAACTCCAGAAAATTCTCCGGAATTGTTTCAGTCTAAATATTTAGACCCAATTCATTTTGAAGGAAAAGCTATATTTATTGGGTCTAATATATCTGGTCCGGCTGCCGACGTTTTAACAACACCTTTATCAAAACGTCATCCAGGGGTTGATATACAAGCTACAGCGTATGATAATATTAAGAATGCGTATTTTTTAACTCAATCTGATTGGGTTTCAGTATTCACATTTTTCTTGTTATCTATATTGTCTTTTCTGATAATAATGCGAAGTCGATTCTTGAAAGGGCTTTTATTAATTTCCGCATTAGATATTGCATTCTTATTGGTTGTGTTTTTCTGTGCAACCAAAGGGCATATTGTCGGATATGCCGTTCCGTTGGTCTGTCAATTCGTGACTTCAGTTTTTGCTTATTCGTTTAAATTTATTACAGAAAATCGCAATAAAGAAAAAATTAAGCAAGCAATGGGTAAATACTTATCTCAAGATGTTATGAGAAGTGTTGTAAATAATATTGATGATTTGAAATTAGGCGGGAAACGTGCTGTTGTTACAGTGTTATTTTCTGATATTAGAGGTTTTACTAGTATGTCAGAAAAGATGTCTGCTGAAGATGTTTCAATGATTCTGAATGAATACTTTACTGAAATGGAACCTATTATTACAAAATATAATGGTGTTATTAATAAATTTATTGGTGATGCAGTTATGGCGATTTTTGGGGAACCAATTCAAGATATTAATCATCCTCAAAATGCTGTAAAATGCGCCTATGAGATGCTTAAAAAGGTAGAATATCTTAGAGAAAAATGGTTGTATGAAGGTAAACCTAAGATTGAAATTGGTGTTGGGATAAATACTGGTGAAGTGTTTATTGGTAATATCGGTTCAGAATCTCGTATGGAATATACTGTAATCGGTGATACTGTTAACTTGGCTTCAAGAATTGAAAGTTATAATAAAGTATATAGAACTAATTTACTTGTAAGTAGTTCAACTTATGAATATATTTCTGATATTGCAGATGTAATTAAAATTAGTGAAGTCCAAATTCGTGGTAAAGCTAAAAAAATGAATATTTATGAAGTTTTAAGAATTGATAGGAATTCATAGTTATAAACAAAAGAAAACCTGCTTAATGGCAGGTTTTCTTTTGTTTTATCTGTAATTTGTAAATTGTAGTGGATAATCGTACTTATCTTCGTTTTTTCGTAACTCTTGGATAACGGCTTGTAAGTCATCTTTATCTTTTCCTGTTACTCTAACTTGATCTCCTTGGATTGATGCTTGTACTTTTAATTTTGTGTTTTTAATATCAGCTACAATTTTTTTTGCTAATTCTTGTGTTAAGCCTTTTTTAAGTTCAAATACTTGTCGAACATTACCACCTAGTGCATTTTCAATAGATTTTGGGTCCAAGATTTTGATACTTAAGTTTCTTTTTACAAGTTTTGATTGAAGAATATCGATGATGTTTTTCAATTTCATTTCATCGTTAGTTGTGATTGTGATAGCCTTATCTGCTTCTAAATCTACTTCTGAATTTGAGTTTTTAAGATCGAATCTTGATGTTAGTTCTCTTTTTACTTGGTCAATAGCGTTCACAAGCTCTTGTTTGTTGTATTCAGAAACAATATCAAAACTACATTCCTTTGCCATAATTGATGCTCCTTTTCTCTTTCTCGGTCCTAAATTTTTTACCAATATAGCATAAAAAAGCAGGATTATCAAATCCTGCCTATTACACACTTTAACTTCATCTTGAGGAATTTATTTATGGAGTTGTTGGGGTCTTTTTAAATAGGTTTTTTATTGCATTAAAACCTTTCATAATTGGTCCTTTTAAGTATTTATACCCAATTAGACCTGCGGCTGTTATCCCGATAAGTTTTAGTGCTGTACCCCAATTGCGTTTATCTTTTTCTTTTTTTGTCATTATTTCTACAGTATCACCAAGTAGTTGACCCCTCATGTTAGGTCGTCCAGTTATTCCGGATCTTTGAGGGAAATATCCATCTCCGTACATATCAATTGTACCGTACGGCATTCCAATTCCTGTTCCAAACATACTATTGTAAATCATAATTACACCAATATTTAACCTACCTACATATATATAAAGTATTTTTTATAAAAATAATTTACTTTTTTGTAAAAATTTGATTTAATTAACTTAATAATAAGAATATAGGAGTTTTGTTATGAAATTATTCAAAAGATGGTATGATGCAGATGTCGTGGTTAGTCGTGCGATTAATGAGCTTGAGAAATCTACTGAAGATGTTCAAGTTAGATGTGCTGATTTTATAATTGATTTATTAAAAGATGTAGAGCTTGAGCAGATGAGTTTGGATGATCAGTATAATTATATAATGCGTAGATGGTATGATAAAAATATTAAAGTGTCACACGCTGTTGAATATTTAAGATTATCACCTAAAGAAGTTAGACGTGAAACTGCTCTAAAAGTTTTGGATTATTTAAAAGAATTAAAAAAAGAATCTTAACATTTAGACTTTTTAGCTTTTCTGTTGTTTAATATATGTGGAGGGATTTTGTGTCTAAAATTGAAGATGAAAAAGTTGTAAATTTGTTTTCAGGACATAATAGTAATTGTGTCTCTTCGGATGTTTCTCAGAAGGTGAAGTTTTATGCGGGTTTTAACTATGTAAAGCTTGAGAAAGATTCTAATGGTAACAAGTTCAACAAATCAAATTTATTAAAATATTCTGAAAAGTGCCATTATATGGTTACTGTAATGAGAGAAATAGATAGCGAAATTGTTCTTTATAGTTATGATGTACCGAACTCCGAGTTATTTAAGTTTATGAAATCTTTCGAGGAAAATACTTTAGACGGTACAATTATTGAAATAGAAAAATATTTTCCCGAGGGTTTAGCGTAAGAGAAAAGGATTATGTGTTTTTTTAAAAAATATCACGAAAGTTTATTTAAATGTTTTAAGCCGTATCAATATGTAGGTGGCGAGTATTTATCCCATAATAAAGATTTTGATAAAGCAAATGTAAGAATTGCATTGGCATTTCCAGATAAATATGAAATTGGAATATCAAATTTAGGTGTTAGAGTTCTTTACGAATTAGTTAATCGTGAAGAAAATTATATGTGTGACAGAGTGTATGCTCCTGAGCCGGATTTTAAGCCTGAGACTTTGTATGGTTTAGAATCTAAGCGTAATATTAAAGATTTTGATGTTGTAGGTTTTTCTCTACAGTATGAAATGTCTTATCCTACTGTTTTAAAAATGCTTGAAATGTCAGCTATTCCTCATAAAAATTCTGAGAGAAGTGATGATGATCCGATTATTATTGCAGGAGGTCCTTGTACGTATAATCCTTTACCATTGAGTGATTTTATAGATGTTTTTATTATTGGTGATGGTGAAGACGTTATTTTGGAAATTTGCAAAATATTAGAAGAGACTAGGGGGTTGCCTAGATCTGAACGTATTAAAGCTTTATGTGATAATAAAAATTCTGGGTGTTGGGCAAAAGGATATAATACAAATGTAAGAAAACGTATTGCACAATTAACATATGATACTGCGCTTAAATCATATCCGATACCGTATTCATCTTCAGTTCAAGATAGAGCGGTTGTCGAAATTCGTAGAGGTTGTGGTAGAATGTGCCGTTTCTGTCAACCGGGTCATGTGACATTACCAATTAGAGAAAGAAATGCCGAAGAGATTATAAATATTACTAAAGAATTGGTTAATAATACTGGTTATGATGAGTATTCTTTACTATCTTTATCTTCGAATGATTACTCTAATATCAATGAAGTAATTAAAGAATTAGCAGTTGATTTTAATGATCGAAAAATCTCAGTATCTTTGCCAAGTCAACGTATCGATGGGTTTAATTTAGAATTGGCAAATTTGGTACAAAGTGTTAGAAAATCAACAATGACCTTAGCTCCAGAAGCTGGTAGTCAAAGATTAAGGGATGTTATTAAAAAGAATATTACAGAAGAGCAGATACTAGATGCAGTCTTAACTCTTTATGAAAATGGATGGTCTAGGGTTAAATTCTATTTTATTTGTGGGCTTCCTACTGAAACGATACAAGATATGGAAGAAATGGCTGAATTGTTCCGCAAAATTCGTTATCGTTCAAGATTATTGAAAAAGGAAAAAGGGTTAAAGCATTCGTTAGATTTGACCTGCACATTATCTATTTTTGTTCCAAAACCGTTTACTCCGTTCCAATGGTGTGGGCAGATGGATTTGGATAAAGTTACTGAGCATATTCATTATTTAATGGATCAGATAAAAACTATTAAAGGTGTCAAAGTAAATTATCATGAAAAATGGGTATCTTTGCTTGAGGCTGTGTTAACTCGTGGTGATGATTCATTATGTAAATATATTGAGGCTTTGTATAAAAAGGGTTGTTATCTTGATGCTTGGGGTGAATATTTTGATAAGGAAGTTTGGTTTAATACAGCGAAAGAATTAGGGTTGAATTTAAATCAATTAGCTCAATTAAATTATTCAACTGATGCAGTTTTACCTTGGGAATTCATCGATATTGGTATAAATAAATCTTGGTTTGTTTCTGAGTATGATAAGGCGTTTTCTATAGATGAAAATTCTCCACATATTGTTCCGACTTGTCAGCATCATTGTGTGGGTTGTGGAGTATGTCAGAATCTTGGTGTGTCTAAAATTTTGGCAGATCCATATAAAGCATCTGATAAAGCTCAGGAAATTGTAAAAACAGAGTTTGTAGATCCTGCTTTTGTGCAACATAATGATAGAAAAATATTTAGATATCGTGTTAAAGTTTCTAAAACTGGGACTTTAAAATATTTCTCACATTTAGATTGGCAAAATACTTTCTTTAAATCGGTGTCACGTTCGGATTTAAATGTAGCATTTTCTTGTGGATATAATCCAACAATGAAAATTTCTATGGGGGTTGCTCTTCCGTTGTTCTGCGAAAGTGAGACAGAATTGGTCGATATTGAATTGTTAGAAAATTCAACAGAGGATTTTGTTTTTGCTGAATTAACAAGAGTTTTGCCTGATGAAGCTAAAGTTATTAGTGTTAAGCAAATAGATAGAACGAAACCTTCAATCGATCAAACTGTTTGTTGGGCTGAGTATAAAATTTCTATCTTTAACCCTTCACCTCTTTACGATTTTGAAAAATTAATGTATAATACAGAAAAAGTTTTATCTTCTGATGAGATTTATATTGTGAAGAAAAACAAAAAAGGTTTAGTTAAAAAAACAGATATAAAAAGATCTATTGGAGCTTATCGCTTTGAAGATGGGTGTCTGTTCATAGTATTAAAGACCGGTCAAGGTTCTGAAATTCCACCGCTTAGGGCTGATGTATTAATGGAAATAATCGCGCCTGGAGTAGTGTTTGATATTTCACGTATAAAATTCCTTACAGAGTCTTTGCATGAGTTGTAGTAAAGGATTTATTATGAACGAGAGAAACAGAAATTTACATCAAACTGTAGACAAGAAGATTATCATTGCAGAAAGAGATAATATTGCTGCAGTTTTAGAAAACAAAAAGGTTACTGACTTTTTTATTCACAGAGGTGAAGTTTTATTGGGTGATGTATATCTTGCAACTGTAGATAATATTTTACCTAGTATTGATGCTGCGTTTGTAAATGTAGGCACAGACAAGATGGGTTTTCTACATGCACAAGATGTTATGGGAAAGGGTACTCTTAAAGAAAAGCTTTCTCCAAGACAAAAGTTAGTAGTTCAAGTTGTAAAAGAGCCAACTGGACATAAAGGTCCAAGAGTTACTACTGAAATTAGTTTGCCAGGTAGATTTTTGGTATTAATGCCAAATGAACCAGGTGTCAGTGTTAGTAAAAAGATTGAAAATTCTAAGGAACGAGCAAGGTTAAAAGCTATTGTTAATCTTATAAAACCAGTTGGTGTGGGTGTTATTATCAGAACAGAAGCTGAAGGTCAATCAGAAGCTGATATTCAAGAAGATTTAGAAATTTTATTGGAAAAGTGGAATAATATTATTTCTTCTGCTGAAACTTTAACTCCTCCTAATCTAATTTATCGTGATCAGGATTTGTTATACAGAGTTATTCGTGAAGCTTGTACTGATGATGTTTCTGAAATTGTCGTTGATACTCCATTTGCTTTGAATAGAGTTCAAACAATATTGCAGAATTGGCATATGTCAAAAGGTATTCAAGTAACGCTATATAAAGGTACTGAACCTTTATTGATTGCGATGGATATTCATAAAGAAATCAAGGCAGCTTTAAATGTTAAAGTTAATATGCCTTCAGGTGGTTATTTATTTATTCAACAAACTGAAGCTTTAACAGATATCGATGTGAATAGTGGTAAGTATGTAAGTACTGCAACTCAAGATGAAACAATTTTAAAAACTAATATTGAAGCTGTTCATGAAATAGCTCGTCAATTACGTTTGAGAAACATTGGCGGTATGATTATCATTGATTTTATTGATATGATATCAAGAGCAGATAAATTGGCTATTATGGAAGAACTTGAAATTGCATTAGAACCAGATAAAGCAAAACCTCAAGTAGGTCAATTGTCTGACTTAGGACTTGTTGAATTAACTCGTCATAGACAAGGACAAGCTCTTTCTGAAATCTTTACTAAGAAATGTCCACACTGCCAAGGTAGTGGTTATTCTATGGTAGATTTTAATTTTGCAACTCCAACTGCTGAAGGTGAGTATCGTGCTAAAGCGGCTAAGTTAAAGCTTCCTACAGGTAATTTTAAGAAAAATAATAATAAATTTAATGGTAAAAATAATCAGCAACAAGAACAAATTAAAGATCAAGTTCAAGAACAACCATCAAAAGTTGTAATTGAAACTGAACCTTCTGTAGTTGCAACTGAGGAAGTTACTAAAAAAGAAAATAACAAACGTAATAAAAACAAAAGAAATAAGTTTGATAAAAATAAACAACGTCAACAAGATTCTCAAGATTTATTAGCTGAAATTGTTGAATCTCCTGTAGATGTTGTTCCAGAAGTTCCAGAGGTTCAAGTTGAAACTGTTGATGTTCCAGTTGATGTGCCGAAAATTAAGGGTAAATCTAGAAAAAGAAAGGCTACTGCTTCAAAAACAAAAGAAGTAAAGGCTGAAGATGCTCCGGTTGAGGTACAAAAAGTTGAAGAGGTTCCAGTTGAGGCGCCTGTTGATGATTCCAAGAAAAAAACAAGACGTCCTAATCGTGGAGCATCCAAAACTAAAACTTCTAAAAAATCAAAAAAATCAGAGGAAGTAAGTGAATAAAAACCTTGTTTTAAAGTTTGCATATGCTATTTCAGTGGTACTTTTATGTACTACTGAAGTAGCTTTCGCAGTTGAAAAATCTCCCGAACTTAAATTTGCGATAAAAACTTTATTAACCAAGTATTCGTTAGCAATGCTTGGAATAGTTTTTTTTATGGTTTTAATTACAATTGGTTTAACAATTTATAATAAGTTTTTTGTTGCCTCTCAAGTAAAGGATTATAAGTTGAGCAAAGATTCTTTACGTTCTCCAAGTGATAATGACGAGGCAGTGTTAATGTTTATTAGTAAGAATAGGTTAAAGTGATATTATGAAAAAAGCACATGGGCTGTTTGAAATATTAGTAGTATTAGTTATAGTTATTGTACTATATAATGTTTGTATAAACCCAAAATATGGTCGTTCTAATCCTTTTTCAGATAATCAAAAGATTAAAACACAGCAAGAGCTTGTTAACGATAAATTAAATGATATTGAAGAAGCAAAAGCTTTGCGTGAGAAAATTGAACAAAATTTAAATGTGAGGTACTAAGTGAAAAAAACAACCTTGTATGATGTTATTTCTCCAGTAATGATTGGCCCATCTAGTTCTCACACGGCGGGTGCAGTCCGATTGGGGCTTTTAGCTAAAAACATTTATAAAAATACACCTAAGAAAGTTATATTTAAGCTTTATAATTCTTATGCTCATACGGGTAAAGGTCATGGAACTGAAAAAGGATTGTTGGCAGGAGTGTTAGGTCTAGGAGTTGATGATAGAAGAATTAAAGACATATTCGACTCTGAAATTTCTAAGGATATTGAATATGAATTTCAGTATTGTGATAATTTTAAATATCATCCTAATGCTGTTGATATGACTTTTGTTGGCGAAGATTCTCAAATGTTTATTTCCGGAGAATCTGTTGGTGCAGGTGAAATTGTAATTCGTAAAATTAACGATTTTACAGTCAAGTTAACTGGTAAATATAATACAGTTTTGATTGTATATAAAGATATGCCGGGTATGTTATCTCAGGTTACTTCTACTATTCAATATCACGGTATTAATATTGCATCTTTATATTGCGATAGAAATGCAAAAGGTCAACAAGCTTCTATGATAATAAGTGTAGATGGCGAATTAACTTCTGAAGTTATATCAACTATTGAAGAAGTTCCTAATGTGTATTTTGTAAGTTATATAGAAAAATTGGAAAATTAAATTATGGATACTAATATAAATACTTTTGAACAATTGATGAAGGCTTGTATTGAGCAAGGAAAAGAAATTTATGAAGTTGCTCAAGAGATTATGGCTGTTGACTCGGATTTAAAAGTTGACCAAGTTAGGGCTCATGCAAATAGAAGTTTATTTGCGATGAAAGAGGCAATTCAAGTTGGATTATGTTCAAAAGAGCTATCGATGAGTGGGATGTGCGGACAAGATTGCTTTAGAGTTCAAGAAAGATTCAATTCTAGCCCCGCTTTATTTGGTTCAACATTTGAAAAGATTTTGAAATATGCACTCGCAACTAGTGAAGAAAATATTAGAATGGGTAGAATTGTAGCCTGTCCTACAGCTGGTTCTTGTGGGATTTTACCAGCAGCAATGCTTGCAGTTGCTGAGGATTGTAATTATTCGATAGAGGAGCAGTTAAATGCTTTAATTACTGCAGGTGAGATTGGTCGTATAATTTCATCAAAAGTAGCATTAGCTGGGGCTGTAGCAGGGTGTCAAGCAGAATGTGGTGTTGCTTCTGCAATGGCTGCCGCTGCTGTATGTCAGTTGCGTGGTGGAACAATTTCTCAAATTTTAAATGCATCTGCTCTTGCCTTAAAAAATATTTTAGGTTTAACTTGTGACCCTGTAGCAGGTCTTGTTGAAGTACCTTGTGTGAAGCGTAATCCATTTTTGGCCGTGCATGCAATAACTGCAGTCGAATTAGCTTTAGCTAGTGTTGAATCAAAAATTCCGATTGATGAAATCGTTGATGCTATGGAACAAACTGGCGCTATGATGTCTCCAACATTAAAAGAAAGTTCTCAAGCCGGTCTTGCAACTACAAAAACTGGTTTAGAAGTTCAGAAGCGTGTATTTGGATAATTTTTATTGAGGGCTAATATGATTAGATTATTGAAGTTATTTGTAGTTTTTTTATTCATCGTGTTTTCTGTGACAAAAATTCATGCAGAGATAATTGAACAAACAAATGGTAATATTACTAATTTCGTAAATACAGATGACAGAATTTATCAAATGGAGCAGCTTTTAGAAAAATTATCTTATCAAGAACAAGTAAAACTGTTAGATAAAGCTTTAGCTAATCCTGCTTCATATGAGCCGATTTACTATGTTGCGTTAGCAGATTCTTATTTCCAAACAGATAAGGATAAAGCAGTACTAACTTATATGATTGGTTTATTACGTTCTACGCAAGATATTGCAATGTGTGAAGATATCTCAGCAAGAGCTCAGATGGGTATATATCCTATGTTTGCTCCAAAAACAGTTGAATATATGCACTCAATGAATCCAAAAAATTTTGATAAACTTAAACAAGATGCTGTAATTTGGGATCAAAATCACAATAATCGTGTAAACCCAAAATGGGCTTGTTATCATGGTATGGCTGCGTTTAGTGGTGATGTGACAATAAAACCTATGTTAGAATATCAAGAAACAAAAAAAATGATAACAGGTTATTTTTTACAAATGACAAACCGATAATAGAAAACCTTCCTTTCGGAAGGTTTAGTCTGTCATAGTAGTTAAACTAAAAGAAGAAGATAAAGAGTTATGTATTACATATGTAGTAGGATATAATTTTTTATTGAATTTGTCAAATTATATTTACAAAAGTTAAAATTTATGTGTATTTGATCAATTTTTATTTTGAGCTTTTTTATATTTTTTTAGAAAGGTGTATCTAATGCGGTGCTCAAGTTTAACTGTTGATAATAATTTATCATCTAGTCAATTTAAACCAAGTTTTACCGCTTGGAATAGATATGTATATAAAGGTGATGATGTCTTAACTTTATCGCATAGGAACGATACTGCTTTTGCTAGAGCTAATAAAGGTGTGAAAAATTTCTGGGAAAATTTGGTAGACTTTTTAGCCAAAAAATATGATAACAAGGATAATATTGATGTTGTATTTTATGGCTGCTCTGATGGTTCTGAGTCTGCAACATTTGTGATGACAGTACTATCAAGGTTACCAAAAGCTATTGGTGAAAAGTTTTTATCTAATATTAAGGCTGTTGATTTTGATAAAACAGCCATACATAAGGCTAAAAGTAATATATATGAAATTAATAAGCATGAAATTGTTCGTCTACGTAATTTGTTAGGTGATAAGGTTTATGATTATTTTATAAATTTCCCTAAAATGGATGTTGAAAAAGCCGAAGTTAAATTAGCAGATGTTGTTACTTCAAAAATTAACTATATGCATGGGGATGTTTTAGATGAAGTGAAGAATTTAAATGGTGGCAGTAATGTTGTTTTTGCCAGAGCATTTTGGTCTTATTTAGAAGAAAAGGTTCCAACATTAGCAAATAGAATGCGTGATAATATTGGTGACAATTCTACTTTGATTTTACATAATTTTGATAGAGCATCTTGTTCTTGGCAAGGTATAAATATTGATAAATTATTAAATAAATCTGGGTTTAATAATTCAGATATTGATTTAGTTTTTGAAAAATAAGAATTACTCGGATATTTAGTAGTGTTGTTTATTAGCTTTTTGTATTTTTCGTTCGGAAATTGCTAGTTTTGAGGCAACTCCTACTCCAACTCCAGCTAATACATATGTCATCCACGCAAAGAAATAGTTACGTTTTAATGCTCCAAGTTTTATGTTTGGCAATGTCTTTTTCGCTGCTTTTATACCTCTAATTGAAGCTGCTGCTTCTTCGATTATGGTTGGTAAAAATGCAGAAAAACCAATAATTCCCGCATTTTTTTCAATAAAGTTTTCTTTACCGTCTTTGCGTTTTCCAGTAATATCATTTAGAAAAGCTAATGCCATAGGTGCTACCATACCGACTACTTTAAGTTTTTGTAGACCTCTGAAAAATTTGCTTTTTTCAAAGTTTGTAGCGTGCCCTAGTTCATGAAGCATTAATGATGGCTTTGTTTTTGGTGCAACTGCAAAATTCCCTTGGCTTGTGTAAAAAGCATTTCCGCCATTTGCAACAGTGTCTAATTCTTTTGCAAGTCCTGGGAACATTCTTTTTAAAAAAACTTTGTTTCCGTTATCTATGTAGTGAATATCTACGCTTAATCCATTATCAGTCTTCATTGCTTGAGCAACTTTTTTTACGTCTTCAGTGTTTGCAAATTCTTTACCTCTCATAAGAATTCGTGCACAAGTTTCTGATAATTTTTCAATTAGCCATTGAGCTCCTCTTAGAAATACTGCTGTACCTGCAGCATTTGTTGCTGCATCTGCTTCAATATTGTTAAATCTTAGTTGTCCTTCATCTTGTGATGTTGGATTTTTAAATTCATCTTTATTTGTATGTGTTGATGTTTGGTATGAATTTAACCAATATGGATTGATTGTTTGCACTGAAAAATTACTCTGTTCACTATTTTGAGAACAAAAAGTAGATTTTGTATTTAAATTTTTTAGCGCTAAATTATACATGTAACTACTATTTCTTATAAAACACTTATCTTAAAATTTTTGTCTAAAATTTTTATATTATTACGGACTGTTAATTTGATATTAATAATTCAGGATGTCTCTTTTTTAGTTTTACTAATTCTTTTTGAGAAATTGGGGCATTATACGTATAATCACCGTCTTTAATAACCATTTTGTACCCATAATTCTGAAAATCGAAATAGTTGCTATAAATTGTTTGATATTTTTTTATTGCATTATCCACATAATCTGCAAAACCTAACCAAGAGTCTATGATGTAAGGTTTTTTATCTTTTACTAAAACGATAGCGTGGTCAAAGTCACCTCCATATGGGTTTTCAAGATGGACATGAGCACAGTCATTGAGACCATTCATTTTAGCAACGATTACCGCCAAATCGGCACTTTCTCCACAGTTGCCTATTTTATAATCTTTAATTGTATTAAATAGTAATTCTATTTTTTGCAACATTTTTGGATACTGTTGCTCAGTTTTAATAGTTTCACGCATGCTCTGAAGTTCGTTCCAAAAGGTTTCTATTATATTTTTATATTTTGGAGCGTATTCAGAGCCTTCTATCTTTGATGGGGATATTCTTGGAAATTCTTTATTAATTTTCCTTGCGATATCATCAGCCAATCTTATTTTTTTGTTTCTTGCGTTGAATGTAACTATATTGTTATTAGTATTAATTTGCATACTTATATAACGATGGTGAATAATAATTTTGCTATTTTATTATAACTTTTAATTTATATTTTATTTGTAGAGCTTGTTGATAGGTTGTGAAATATTGATTTGATAAAGAATTTTTCATGATATAATAAATTTGCAGTAATAATTCAGATTTAAGGAGGTATGTGTACTATGAAAATTGTACATATTCAACAAAATTATAACAATCAGTCATTTCAAGCTATAAAACCCCAGTTCAATCCAGTTTTTGGTAATCAATTGGCTGTTGTAAATAAAACAATCTCTAAAGCATCAAGTAATGTAAATGAGCTTTCTTTTTGGCAAAAAGTAAAAAAAGCTTGGAATTTAGTGAATAAATTGCAATAAGTAGATTTCTTATATTATATTTTATTTTATTAAATCTAATAATTTAAAATTAATAAAAAAAGACTCCTGATGGAGTCTTTTTTTTATTTACGCTCGGAGGGATTCGAACCCCCGACCTTTTGGTTCGTAGCCAAACGCTCTATCCAGCTGAGCTACGAGCGCATATCGATTTCTTCTTAATGCTATCAAAAACATAAAAATATTACAAGTATCTTTACAAAATATAGTTTAAAACGGAAATATTATTAAGATTATTTGATTCTCATAGTGTAATATGTAATTAGAGTACCGAAAGGAGGTTTCTATGAGATTCACAAAGCGAGAAATCGAAATCTGTAATTACCTTATTGAAGGTATGAATAATTCTGAAATTGCTAAAAAACTTTTTCTCAGTGAGCATACTATTAAATCTCATGTTAGTTCTATTATTAAAAAATTTGGAGCAAAAAATAGAACGCATGTAGCGTATCTTCTAGGTAAAGAAAATATTATAAACAATTAACAATTTTGATATTTTAGCTCATAGGTATATAATTTATTTATGAAGCAGTTTATTTTGAAAATTTTAATTGTATTTTCATTTATCCTAATGGTTTTTGTACCATCTTTTGCTAATGATTTGAACATTACTTCTATAACTTTTGATAATTCATCTGCTTTTTTATCGATAAATACTCAAGATAACGAAGAATTTACCTTTACTGAACCTCCAAAAATAACTATTGTTGAGGAAGAATCTAAAGCTTATTTTGATTTAAATTCTGCAATTCTTAAATGCCCTGGACAAGATTTTGTTATTTCTTCTTCTGAGATTAAAGAAATTGCTGTGAAACAATTTTCTGTTAATCCGAATATAGTAAGGGTTGTTATCAAGTATAATGAGTCTTTTAATCCTAAAAATATTCAGTTTAGGCGATTTAATAATTCTTTTTTTGTAAGGTTTAAATATCCACAAATTCAAAATTACTATTTTCAACAAGTTTATTCTGATTCAATTAAAACTCTAAATAAAATATATGAGTCAATTGCTATTCAAATTCCGGTATTATCCTCAAGTAATAGCATTATGAGTCAAATTGATTCAGCATTTAATATTGGAAAAAGTAATGACGAATATGTTTTAATGAAAAAGGATTTGGTGTTACCTACTCGTTTTTATGTTGACAATGTAAATGTAAAATCTGATTCTATTCATATTACAGGTAATGGCGTTATCACTTTGACAAAGCCGTTTTTATTATCAAATCCTACAAGATTAGTTTATGATATTCCAAATGCAACTGTTAACCCGATATTAAGAAATAAAGATATTCCTCTCAATGAAACTGAATCGATTAAAATTGGACAATTTGATAGGGAAACTGCTCGTATAGTCATAACAAGTGATAATGCTAAAAATTATATTCCTGTGATGTTTGGAGATGCCCAAAGATTGGCTTTTATTGATAAAAACTCAAGCTCCTATAAAACCTTACAATCAGGTAAATCAGTTCTAAATCTTGTAAATGAGGAGATTAATGACGAGAAAACTCATTCTGTTAAAATGGTGTTTTCTAGACCTGTTCTCTATGCTTTTAATCGAATGCCAAACTCGTTAGAGGTTATGTTGTATAACGCAGAGTCGAGTCCAGATTTGAATTTGAAGTCGAATTTTATTTTTGAAGGTTCTAAAATTTCTAGTTTAAAAAATGGTGGGTTAAAACTTACTATTCCTTTAAAAAATAATGAATATGTGAATATTCATGCCGGTACAGATGCTAAAACTATAAGAATTAAATTAAATTCTGAAGATTTAAATTTACCAATAAAAGATTCTGAGTCTGATATTGTAAAACCTTCTTCTTTGCTATCAAGAGATGTTAATAAACGATTTGTTTTATTAGATCCTGGTCATGGTGGAGGAGATCATGGCGCTATTCGTGGAAATATTAGTGAAAAAGATATTACATTGGATGTTTCAAAACGTGTTAAAGATTTGCTAGAGAAAAAAGGTTATGAAGTATATATGACACGTGAAATTGATGAAACTCTTTCTTTACAGGAACGTGTAGAAATTAGTGAGAACTTAATTCCAGATTTATTTATTAGTATTCATGTCAATTCAAGTAATTCTGAAACTCCAAATGGAGTTGAAACTCATTACTATAAAGAGAACAGTTTGTCTGTTGCAAAAATTGTTCATGCGTCTATGTTAAACCATATTCAGGCTAATAATCGTGGGTTGTTTAAATCTAAGTTTTATGTTATAAATCACACAACAGCACCTGCTATTTTATTAGAAATAGGCTTTATGTCTAATCCGATAGAAAGAGTACAACTAATAACTGATATTAGAAAGCAGGCGACTGCAAAATCTATTGCTGAGGGTATTGATGAATATTTTAAAAATCCAAGATGATAAGACTTCCCCAATTGCTTTTTTTGATTCAGGTGTTGGTGGTTTGACTGTATTGAATCACGTAAAACAACTTTTGCCAAATGAAAATCTTGTTTATTACGGTGATACAATTCATATGCCATATGGTGAAAAGTCTAAAGAAGAGTTACTTGAATTTTCTGATAATATATTCAGGTTTTTTGAAGAAAAAGGTGCAAAAGCAGTAGTTATGGCTTGTAATACTACTTCATCTGTTATTTATGAAGATGTAAAGGATAAGTATAGCTTTAAATTGTATCCTATCGTGCAATCTGTATCGAAGATTTTGGCAGATTTACCAATTTCAAAATTAGGTGTTTTTGCTACTCGTGCAACAATTAATTCAAATGCTTATCAATTTGAAATTGCGAAATATAATAAAAACATGAAAGTTTATGGTCAGCATTGTCCGAAATGGGTACATATCGTGGAAGATGGTACTAAATCTTTACCGATGAATATTGATATCATAAAGTCAGATTTAGATGTAATGATGAAGAATGCTCCTGATAAAATTGTTTTAGGTTGTACTCACTATCCGTTTTTGCTTGATGTTTTGACAAAATTTGCACCTGAAGAATTGTTTATTGATCCTGCCCGATATTTTGCAGAATTTATTAAATCAGATTTAGAAAATTCTGGCTTATTAAATGAAAACTTACATTGTACAGATGAGTTTTTTGTAAGCTCCAATCCTGAACTATTTATGCAGTCTTCAAAAATGTTTTATGAATTAGCTGAAGAACCAAAATTGTTAGTTTTCTAGGATTAATTGTAGAGCTTTTTCGTAAGTTTCTACTTTTATAATTTTGTTTTCTATTCCTAATTTTTCGGCAGTTACGTTTGATTCTGTAGAATTTTCTAAAATTGCGTAAACTTTAATATTATTGTTAATAGCTCCAATTACAGCACTAGAGCCGAGTGCATTGTGTGGTACAACTAAAAATTCTAAATTCTTAATGTTAAGTCCTTCATTTTTTACAGTGGTTATTTTAGGAGCTTGAGATAAACCTAACAAAATGCAAGGTAAAAATGTAGGTGTAATGTATTCGGCTGCGGATTTTGGGTCTACGATATCTGATTTTATTGAGTAATCAATAAATGCTGGTGAGTGAGCGCAAGGTACTTTGAAATTTTTAGATATATAATGTGAAATTATTGCTTCTACACCGCCAATTGGATCTATTCCTACTCCATTTGCATAATCTGGGTTGATTTCTTCAGCGTCTTCAAATAGACAAACTATTGCTATTGCATCGCAACCTTTTTTAATTAATTTTTCACAAGCGTTTCCAATAGTATCGATGTTTTTAACCTTTCCGACTGATATTCCGTTTTCTGTAATATAAAATTCTACACCGACTTCATCCTCTGTGATTTCATATGAATCTATATTTATTCCATATACAGTTTTAACAGCGTTTTGAGTGTTCAAGTGAATATTTAAAACATCCTTTGGTATCGCTTTATCGTATATAATTCCTATCTTATTATCAGATGAGGGTATTAAATTTATTTTATTGTTGAAAAATTCATCGAGAGTATACCCTTCTACATATAACATTGAGTTTGTAATTGCAGAAAAACACCCTGCATTAACTACATTTGGATTGACTATAAGGTTTGTATGTTTTGCAAATATTCTTGCGTAAGCCCCTGCATCTCCTGCGTATCCTCCTATAGATGCCCCAATTCCTGTTGGAATAATAAAAGCTCCATTTTTTCTTGTATTATTCTGCAAATTCATTTAAGTAATTCTCCAATCCTTTTAATATAGCTGTAGCAGCTTGTTCTTGAAAACTTTTAGTTATAAGTTTGGCATTGTCTTCAGGTATTATAACATAGCCTACTTCTATTAAAATTGCAATTGTTTGAGGGTTTCTGATTACTGCAAAACTTTCCCTTCTAACTTTATCGTTATTTAGTTTTAGAGTTTCTATTAAGCTTTTTTGTATATGTTCAGCTAAGTTATTAGATTGTAGGTTGTAATAATAGGTAGAAGTTCCAGATTTGTTTGAGAAGGCCAGCTCATCGGGTAATGCATTATTATGTATGCTTAAAAATATATCAGCTTGATATTCATTTGTAAGTATAATTCGTTCCTGCAAGCTCAACGGTTTATCTGTCATTCTTGTCATTATGACTGTTGCTCCAGCTTTTTTTAGTTTATTTTTAAGTTTTAGAGCAATTTCGAGGTTTGTATCTTTTTCTTTATTTCCTAAACAACCAATTGCACCGCTTTCATATCCACCATGCCCCGGATCAATCATAATTTTAATATTCTTTAAAGGGGTTGATTTTTCTATTATAGGCGCCTTTTTTATTTCTAATGTAAGTACATTATTGTCAGAGTAGTATATATTGTAGCCAAAAGGGTTTTTCTGTGCTTCTATATCAATTTCAAATATATTTTCAGGCTGGTTTTTAACATTGTATATTATTAGTTTATAATTTTTAATTTTTTCTTTAAAGAAAGAAAGTTCATTATCAGTTTCGTATATTGTAATTGGGGTGAAAATATATGGTGATTTTTTTGTTAATTGGAATTTATAAATAATTTTATTAGTTGTTTCCTCTTGAAGATATCCCTTTAATTCATTTAGAGAAAACTCTTCATCATTGCTCTTTTTAAGTTTGTTTTTTGCAACCCAGACAAAGTCATCTCTTGATAGTTGAACTTTATAAAAATCGTTATATTCTCCTACGACTTTGAGCTTAATATCCTTTTCGATTGTTTGAAGTCTATTTAGTCCTTTTTCAATAGGAGTTGCTCTGAGTGGTGTTATGTCAGACACTGTATCGAAAATTAAAGGTTCTTTGTATTTAACAAATTTTTCAGATTTGTTTTGTAATATATTATTTTCTCTTATAATTTTGTATGTTTTTGTTTCTGTTGAGTTTGTTATGTTGAATATGTTTTCACCAGTATTCAATTCGACAGGGTGGTAAAACCCTCCAGTTGAGTGAAGTCTTACTAGTTCAGAGTTTATAAATAGCTTCTCATTTGGTGTTTCATTGCCGATGAAAAAGCTTGTTGGAGAAGTTGTCGTAAAAGTGGTTGATGATGGATATACAATATCTGCACTAAAAGACTTTCCCCCGAGTAGTAATAATATTAAAATTAGGTATGAGCTTAACTTTTTCATATCAATAATATAC
>JAZLBN010000017.1:0-4214 GCA_045613725.1 Candidatus Gastranaerophilaceae bacterium | reverse complement strand
CATTTGTTCTGTTACATATACTGGTACGTGAGTTTTACCATTGTGAACAGCAATTGTATGGTTTAACATATCAGGTACAATCATTGATGCTCTTGACCAAGTTTTGATAACTTTCTTTTCTGAATTTGCATTCATTTTATCTATTTTCTTTTGTAGAGCTTCTTCTACGTATGCACCTTTTTTTAATGAACGTGCCATTTATTTCTCCTTTATTGTTTTATTTGTTATTTATTTTAAAAAGGGCTTTAACACATTGGCATCAAAGCCCTATTTAATTATTATTTTTTACGTCTTCTTACGATTAACTTATCAGACGCTTTACCTTTTTTACGAGTTTTGTAACCAAGAGCTGGTTTACCCCAAGGTGTTTTAGGGTGTCCACCAGGACCTGTTTTACCTTCACCACCACCGTGAGGGTGATCGCAAGGGTTCATTGTTACACCACGTACAGTTGGTCTGATACCTAAGTAACGTTTTCTACCAGCTTTACCGATTGATAAGTTTTTGAATTCTGAGTTACCTAATGTACCAATAGTAGCCATACATTCTTTTCTTACCATTCTCATTTCGCCTGAAGGTAATTTAATTGTTACATAGTTACCTTCTTTAGCCATTACTTGAGCTGAGTTACCAGCTGCACGAACCATAACTCCGCCGCGACCAGGGTTCATTTCAATATTGTGAACAATTGAACCTAACGGAATTAATTCTAGTGGAAGAGCGTTACCAGTTTGAACTGGAGCTTCTGGACCACTTACAATTACATCACCTACGTTTAAGCCTTCTGGAGTTAAAATATATCTTTTTTCACCATCAGCATAGAAACATAGTGAAATTCTTACGTTTCTGTTTGGATCGTACTCAATAGTTTTAACTGTTGCTGGTACGCCAAATTTATCTCTTTTAAAGTCAATTACACGGTATGCTCTTTTTACTCCGCCGCCTTTGTGACGACATGTAATTCTACCAGTGTTATTTCTTCCTGCTGTTTTTTTCAATGATCTTAACAATGATTTTTCAGGAGTTGAAGTAGTGATTTCTTGATAATCACTTCTTGTCATGCCTCTTTGTCCCGGAGACGTCGGATTAATTTTCTTCGTAGCCATTTTTATTTTCTCCTACTATTTACTTGGCTTTTGTACTTACTAGTTAATTATTACACACCCATAAATTCGATTGGTTCACCTGAGATAGTAACAACTGCTTTTTTAGAAGAGTCAGTTCTACCAAATTTGTAACCCATTCTTTTTTCATGAGATGGCATGTAAATTGTTCTTACTTTTGTAACTTTTCTTCCTGGAAAAGCTAATTCTACAGCTTTAGCAATTTCAATTTTTGTTGCATCTTTTCTAACTTCGAAAGTATATTGTGCATTTTCTGTTGCTGCCACTGATTTTTCTGTAATTAATGATTTTTTAATTACGTCATATAGTCTTTCTGTTTCTTTACTCATTATTGTAACCTTTCTGTAATTTCATTTACAGCAGATTCAGTCATAACAACAAAATCAGCTTCCAATAAATCTTTCACATTTAAGTTTGTAGGTAATAAAAGTTTTACGCTAGGGATATTTCTTGCTGATAATTCTAAATTAGCATTTTCTTCAGCTTTTGTATTCGCAACGATTAAAACTTTACCACTTACGTTTAGAGATTTTAATGCGCTTACCATTAATTTTGTTTTTGGTTCAGCGATTGTTGAAAAATCTTTAACGATAACTAATTGACCTTCTCTAGCTGACAATGCTGATCTTAGAGCTAATTGTCTAGCTTTTTGAGGCATATTGAACGCATAACTTCTTGGTTTTGGTCCAAAGATTACGCCACCGCCAGCGAATAATGGAGAACGTAGAGAACCAGCTCTTGCTCTACCTGTACCTTTTTGTTTCCAAGGTTTTCTTCCGCCACCAGCAACTTCAGCTCTTGTTTTTGCACAAGCTGAACCTTGTCTTGCATTATTCAATTGTCTTCTTAATGCTAAGTGCATTACATGGATGTTAGGCTCAACACCGAAAACTTCTTTCGCTAATGTAATTTCACCTAACTTTTCACCGTTTGTACTTAATATTTCTTTTGACATTTTTCTATTTTTCCTTTTCTTTTGTACTTACCGTTTAAGACTGCTTACCGCTTGCTAGTGCTTTATTTGGCAAGACCAGCCGGTTTTAATGACTTGTCCTTGTCTTAGATAATTAATTCCATTTAGTTCTTGTTGGAACGATTGTAACTAATCTGCCTTCGCATCCAGGTACTGAACCTTTAACTAATACTAAACCGTTAGCTGCATCGACTTTAACTAATTTCAATTTAGTAATAGTAACTCTTTCATTACCCATGTTACCAGCCATTCTTTTACCTTTGATAACACGAGAAGGAGTTGTACCTGCACCGATTGAACCAGGTTCTCTGTGGTTTTTAGAACCGTGAGCCATAGGTCCTCTTCCAAAGTTCCATCTTTTTACTGTACCTTGGAAACCTTTACCTATAGATTTACCTGTAACATCAACTTTTTCAACATTTTCTAATACAGAAAGTTCAACCTTGTCGCCTACTTTGTAGTCTTGTGGGTTGTCTACTCTGAACTCTTGAAGATGTCTGTAGTTTGATAAGTTATTTTTCTTAAAGTGACCCAATTGAGCTTTTGTCAAGTGTTTTTCTTTCGCTGCAACTGTACCAACTTGGATAGCATTGTAACCATCTGTTTCAACTGTTTTAACTTGAGTTACTACAGTTTCATCAACTTTGATAACTGTTACAGGAATAGCCAAACCTTGTTCATCAAAGATTTGAGTCATTCCAACTTTTTTTCCTATTACACCTAGTGTCATATTCTACCTTTCCTGCTTGCCCTACTTGGTGCGAACACATTCCGCCCCATTTCAGGTTTGCATTTTCTCTTGCGAGCGCTACTTTTGCTTTACTTGTTCTTTACCTCATCTGAAGGACTTTCACCTTCCACCGCCTCTTCGCCTAGAACTTGACTCGGGCGGGTAGTAGATCACATTATCTATGCATAATGCTTATTCAATTTTCAGTAACTGGAATCGTCGCAACTATCTTGCTTCGATATCTACACCAGCCGGTAAATCTAATCTACGTAACTCTTCCATAGTGGATTGAGTTGGTTCGTAAATATCGATAATGCGTTTGTGTGTTCTCATTTCAAAATGTTCACGAGATTTTTTATCTACGTGTGGTGAACGCAATACACAATAAATACGTCTTTTTGTAGGTAAAGGAATAGGTCCAGCCACTTTAGCGTCTGTTCTTTTTGCTGTTTCTACGATTTTCTCAGCAGATAAATCAATTAGTTTGTGATCATAAGCTTTCAAACAAACTCTGATTCTGTTTTTCTTTGTGCTAGTTGCCATTTGCATTCCTTTTTCTTTTTTCTATGTACTACTTACAACAAAGCCTAAACTTTGTCATACTTAAAGTCTTCGCTATATATTTCGGTCACTATACTTCAAGTATAATCATCTTAAAATAAACAAAATAGGCTGTCAACCGTGATTTTACATGTTTGTTTAGTTTTGTTAACATTTGTTTTTTAAATAAAAAAGCTTTAGAGAATTTCTAAAACTTTTTTACTTTTTCTTACTTATTTTAATGCCATTATTTTAGTTTCGCATCTGCTTTCGCAACTTTTATACCATCAAAAAGATCATTTACAATCTTTTCACTTTTAATTCTTTCCAAAACTTTTGCTTCACAATCTGCTGCATAATCAACAGCAAATCTTAAACGTCCATCCATAAGCTTTTCAGGATGTCTATAACAAGACATAATTTCTTTTGCTACACTACAGAAATTCGCAGTCTTTGCAAAAAATCTTCTTAAACCTTTTGTACCTTGTAATCTTGCAGCACTTGCATTACTACACTCGTCTAGCGGAGAAAGATAATAATTGCAAATTTCTTGTGTCCACTTTTGCTCCAACATCATCTGCTTAGCTTCAGGGGTCTTAGGTACTAAACGATAATGTAAAACTTTTACCTTATTACCATGTTTAAATACTTCTTTCTCAAAAGGTACAATATCAAATTGTGTATTTTTAGCAGCTTTTGCCATTGTTCGCTCAAGAGCTTTATGAACATGTTTTGAGTTAAAATAAACGTCTTTAGTTGTATCAGTAACAAATCGAGCTAAATCTTCAGCTTTGCTTGGTTTTACCACTGCCATACCAAATGCCGGAGAGCTATTCATATTAACATT